>CAJKHT010000041.1 GCA_905199755.1 uncultured Eubacteriales bacterium
TCCTAATGGATTGTTAGTTATGCCGGTTGAAGAATTAAAGTAGTTTCAGAAATTTAGGGTAAATTTCGACTGCACTTTTATTGACATTTCCAATTTATTTAATCACAAGTGGTTTCATGAATTTATCCCAGATAAACGCCCTGACCTCTGACGCTCCTTCGGGAGTTTCAAAGGAATTAACCTCCTGTATATCATTCACGACATATGCCTTTACAAGCTCCTTCTGTTCATTATATGCCGCGACATACAAAACGTCGTCACTGTCCGCATCATCGGGAATTTTCACCTTAACAACAATGCCGTCGGGCGCAAATTTTGTAATCTCATAATCATATTGCTCAATTACTTCAATCTGATTATCCAAAACATATACACCGATATCATAAAAATCCGCATTCTTCACAGGTCCCCTTACTCCGAGCATTACATACGCAGTTACTGCATCCTTCGGCGCGGCTGCGCGATTATAATATTCCATTGCCGTCTGATGCCCGTTTATCGAAACCAATTCCAAATCAGGATTCTTTTTGCCCTCAATATTTTCGTCATACACGTCGGCAGAATATATCGGGACTCCGTTTGTATCACAGAACACCAGCGTAGCATACATTGAGGAGGAATTATTCATTCCGTCTCCCACTTTTGAGCGGAACCCGAATTCATATATCACGCCCGCCTCAACTTTAAACGAATCGGACATTGCAATAGCTTCTTCGCCCTCTGCCGCATTCATTCTCATCAGGGCAAGACCACCTGATGCCGATGGTGTAACCTGTCCTCCGATAATTTTCCAGCCTGAGCCTTCGCCAACGCCTTTTCTGAATCCCGAATTTTCCACAAGACTCTTTACAATATGAAGCTCATATCTGCCCGTTACGTCGTCATTATTATCAGAAACAGCTGTAAGAGTCAGCTTATGCGTTGTCGTATCAGGCGATACCGTGATTACCGCGTTGCCTGCCGAATTTGTTGAAAGCGTAACGCCATTTTCGCTATAGTCCGTCTTTTGGTCAATAGAATATGTGCAGCCCTCACCGCTTATTTCTTTTCCGTCCGCAGCAAAAACGGTTGACACAAATGTATATGTCCTGTCAATCCCGTTGCCCTTAGCGTCAAGACTGTCGGCTGCGAGCCGCTTGATATCAATAACGTCTACATTTCCCATTTCGGAAGGACCTTTTACAATCACGCCGCTTATGGAGGTAACACTAAGCTCAATACTGCTTTTAACAAGCGGATCTGTTTTTGAAACAGCAACCAGATTAAAGCTTCCGTTCTGCGCAGACGGAGATACTGTTACAACTCCGTTTTCATCTACGCTTACTCCGCCGCCTTCAAGGTTATCAATTCTCCATTCAACCTCTTCGTCTGCCATTACCCTGCCGTAATTATCGCTTACAACAGCGGTAAATGAATATTCTCTGTTGTTCAGCTTTGTTTTTACAAGCCTTCTGTCGTTTCCGTTAACGGCAATGCTTGCGGGAAACGGTTCGGCTGTGAGCAGGATCGTTTTCTCTGCCGTTAATCCTCCGCCCTGTTCCTCTGCGATAAGTTTTATATATCCCGACTGCGCCTGTGACGATACCGTTACCAAACCATCCGCAACGGTTACGCCTGCCGGGCTGCCCTCTATTCTCCATTCAAAAGTCTTTCCCGTGTTTTCCATCGGCGCGCCGCTTCTGTCACGCACAATCACCTCAAACTGCGCGCTGTTTGCATCGTGCTCAATTGCGATTTCGTCAGTCTTACCTGCGATATACGCGCTTGCTGCCTCAGGCTCGGTGTCATTTGTATAGAACACCGCCTTTTCATATCCCTCTGACAGATCATTCGGGATAAATACAGCGCAGCCCTCAGGCGGTACATCTTGAGCATTCTTGTGACCCGGTGCTCCTCCTATTGCCACATAACCTGTTTTGCCCTTTACTATACCTGTAAGCGGCAATGTTCCAATGTCATCCGCGTCAGTCTTAGGATTAACTTTAACATACTTTGACATATCTCTTGCCTTTGATATTGGCGTCGCCGCTACGGTTTCTCCGTTTTCACCAACTTTATTATCAGCCTCTGTAACCTTAGTATCTACAGTATAAATATCACCATTCATGTATACGATGACAATTTCCGAACCATCGTCTGATACCGCTACATCGCCTGCCGGTCCGGGAATTCCATTATCCTTACCGACATTTTTCATTTCTATTTTATTGCCTTCCGGAGATGCATTGGTCGCCGGGTCAATAAAGCTGATAGCAGCCGTACTGGTGCTGTCAATTGTATTTTTATTGCCATTCACGCCAACCAGAATCAATCTGTCAAGATATTTTGAATAAACGCTTCCGAGCGTTTTATACGGTCCCACGTTTCCGCCGATTGCCAGATTCCATGTAAGACCGTCGTCATTTGTAACATACGCGCCTTTGTCAGGCAGACCGCTTGAGGCGTAAATCTTGCCGCTGTCCGTACCTGTAATTGCTGCTACAGGTTTTTTTGTAGCAGCGCCCAGTGTCGTAACATACCATTTCAGCAAATCACCGTCTATTGTTCTTGCAACTTCACCGTTAATTCTCGTTGTAGCCCAGTAATTGCTGCCGTCGAAATACATATTGTATAATTCAATATTTCCTGTCGGTTCTGCAGCGTCAATTTTGGCATACTTTTTCGGCGTTCCGAGCTTTGTCCAGTTTATACCGTCTGGCGATGTATAGACATTTGCCATATCGCCCATTACAAACATATGCTCTTTATCATTCCAGACAATCATATTCGGATTTACATAATGCCCGTTTGCTTCAACAACGCCTATTCTTGTGTTTCTGTCGTCAATTTTAGCGTTGCTTCTTACCCAGCTTTTGCCGTCGCCCGAAGAATAGACAACGAGATTGTTTCCTGAGTCTGCGCTCTTTGCAGCTACTGCCGTATAAATATCCAGCTCTGGGCTGTAGCATACGGATACCAGCTTGCTCGGCGGCTTCATTTCTGCCGCGCCTGCCGTTATATTTATCCCGCCAAACGCCGCAAACAACATTGATAACGCAATTATTTCTGTTATAAATCTCTTAACTTTCATTTTTCCCATCCTTTCTATAAATATTATGCTTCGCCAAAATCTTCCCTTGAAGGCACTCTCCATACATGCCTTGACGGCTTAACGCAATGCTTTTCAGCACTTTTCAAATGCCTGACATTGTCTTTGTATGAGCCGATTGTTTCGGGATATTCCACCGTGTGAACGGAATATCCGCTGTCAAAGGTTATTGCTTCTTGTGTTTCGGATATCCGTCCGAAAGTATCGTAAAGTTTTTCTCTTTCATTTACGGAATATATGCCTGTGCCAAAAGCTGTAAACGCCTTTTTCCCGTCCTCGAGAGTTACATTTTCCGCCTGCTCCGAGCTGTGCCATACAACATCAACCGTAATCATTTGCCCGTATTTGTCTATCTTCACTTCGGGGCATGAATCTCCAAAAGCCCGCCTGCCGATTCGTATGGGAATCAATACGTCCCGGAATACAAGCACGATGCCGTTTTCATTTTCCTCTGTTCCTTCAAAATCTTTCAGGATATCCCTACCGCCTATCTCAAATCTCAACGCGATATACTCCGCGCTTATCTGCTTATGGCAGATAGGGTCAAGGTTGAAATGCCTGTCGCCGTGGTCATTGCACAGCACCACAGAACCGATAACCAGATTGTCTGCCTGCACGGTTTTAAGCAGCCCGCTTGTGAAATCAAAGTCGTCATGCATCAGCCTAAGCCTCATATAACGCGGGAAAGCTTCCCCGCCCCAGTACGCGATAACAGGTCTGCGCTGCGTCCAGAAATCGCAGAAGCTAAAGCTTCCGATGCTCCTGCACCCGTTCCGCCACATTGACGCCTGCACATAAATTTCATCATTCAGCACGGTATGTCGCATAAAGCTTTTTATCCCGCGCACCGCTGCATACGCAATATACTGTTCGGGGATTTCCATTCCGCTCTGCACCCACATCGGTTCGGGTTCAAAATCCCCGTCCTCTATAATGCGAAACCTTTCTCCCAGTCCGACCTGCAAAAATGATAACAGCCTTTTCCCCTGTATAGTTTCGTAGCATCTGCTGTGCGGTCCCGTCCACTGCTTATTTTCGGCGCAGAAATGCTCCATTGTGTATTTCCATTGCATATCCAGCAGCAAATCCGTCATTTCCCTTATTTCTTCATCATGGATATGCTTTCGGATTAAAGACAAATCCGTCAATGCCTCAATGGTGTACGTGGGGCTGTTGTATTCGCTCACGCAGCCATTAAGCATGTTATAGCAAAACAATTTTTTGAAACGTCCCTTTGCATATTCCGTCATTTCACTGTCGCCCAAATACTCGCCCGCGGCAAGCGTAACATAGCTGCCCATTACGGAAATATTGGTATACGACGGGTTAACATCACGCTTTTTTATCGCGCGCGCCGCGCATACTACAGCATGCTTTACCTCGTCAATCAGACCTGCTTCAAAGTATCCGCTGTAATCAATAATAAATTGCAAAAGACCCTTTGCACAGAAATCCGACCAGTTCCAGTCAGGTCTTTCCCTCGTCTGTACAGGCTCCTCCATATACAGCGGCCACACGCCGTAAGTCCTGCTGTTTTCATCGCAATCCTCCGAAGCGCATACCTGTCTTATCAGCTTTGACACAATCGGGGCGTTTTTTTCAGGATTTACATACATAAGCCCGATACCGTAGAATATAGATTCCCTTACAACATGATAATCACCCGAAAGCGAGGTATAAAAGGTACCTTTGTGCTGTTTAACCTTGTGCACCAGCAGCCCTGTATCGGAGTCAAAATTATATTTGTCTGATTTTAACACCCTCTCCATTACACTCTTCAAGCTCGTCCTTCCTTTCTGTTTGAATTTGCGCTTAGTCCTCATAAATCACGACATCGCGCACAATATCCTTTTCCATTCTCATAAACACTCTTGAACAATCGTCATACCCATAGGAAGAAGCAGTTTTTGCGTCGTAAATACTGCCCGCTTCGGCTGTTTTAGTTCTTGAGTTATATATGTAAATATTTGCGCCCGTAATTGAATACGCTCTGCATTCGTCATTCATTCGCGTTGCAACCGTCACGACATTCTCATTCGCGTTCATGCACATGCCGTAAACCGTGTGCAGCTTTACATTGTAATCGCTGCCGCTCCAGTCGCGGGTTTCCATCGTATCATAAACAGTTTCCTTCGTAGGAGCCTTATAGAGCTTACGAATCTTTGTTATTTCGCCGAGCAGATTGCTTTTTACCTGAATAACCGAACCGGGGGTCATATCCTCAAGACGGTTTACTCCTTCTTCATCGCTGACGTTCATATCCTTTGCTATAAGCGTTACGCGCTCGCCGTTCTGCATGCCTGTAACGCCGTAGGTCGTCTCGTCGTCATGATATGTCAGCAAAATTTTCTCTATCAAAAGCGGTGACTGCGACCAGTTCACGTCGTCTGATTCTTCAAGCGTTGTGCCGTGGCTCACTACCGCGCCCGCCACCTTAAACTCGTCAAGGTCATAGGCGTCAATATTATAAACCGTGTCGTCGTTGAACATACTATATGTTCCCGCTCCCCATTCCGTTTCATCATCAGATGAAATGTCGAATACAACCGTGCTGCCGTCCATCTTCATGTCTCCGCCGAGAGTTGGCGGATTGACATTGTTAAAGTACAAATTAGTGCTTGCATTGAGCGCAAATTTCTTATCCTTGTTATAAGCAATATATCCGCCCGTCGTTGTGCAGACGTTACTCTTATCGGCAGTTTCAATCTTGCGAATAGTACCCTCGCTGTTTTTGCTGAACACAATCAATGAATAAAGTTCCATATTTCTCAGCAGCGATTCACTGAGCTTTTTCGCCCTTACGCCGTTAATCATCAGGCTGTTTGTCACTTCATGCATCTTCGTTGTTCCGTCCGAATGAAGAAGCTTGATATAACCTGTGTTCTGATTATCGTCATACGCGGTATGAAGCACAAGCGCGTAATCTGTGACATTATCGTTTGCATCCGTGTTTATCCCGACAATCTTGTCATTGAAGGATATAAGAAACGTCTGATAATCTCCAATTTTCACTTTATCGCCAAAACTATCCGCAACATAATAATTCTCGCCGTCAATGCTGTATTTTTCCTCAAAGCTGCTGCTTGTTATTCCGTCAAGCTTTCCCGAAACGCTTTTATCCGACAAATATATAATTGTGGTATTCTTCGTTTTGCTCTGCGCAACAGACGCCACTGTCCATTTTTCAATAACCGTATTCTCGTCGGGAATCAGCGTATCACCGCCGCGGTATAAGGTAACCATTCTGTCAGTGTCGTTCGGATCCATTTCAAGCTGTCCCATGGCAGCCTTCGTATTCGGCATAAAATACAGCTTTGGAATCCCGTCTTTTACGCTGTATTCCGATACGATAAAATGCTGATAGGAATTTATAAACACAATGTCATATTTTCCGTCCGAATCGTTATCCAGAAGCGTAACAGAACCGTCAGAAGGGATATAGTCCTCCTTTGTAAGCTCCTCTGTATATTCGCCGTTATAGATATAGGCTGCATTGCTGTTAAGAGCCGCTTTTTTCGTCCTTCCGTCCAAAATATAGCTGTATCTCCTGTCAGGGTCAGCCTCCACTGCGTCCGCGCTGTCGAAGCTGATTATTTTGTTCTTATCTGTCGGCTTGATGTACAAAAGAGTGTAATCATCGTCGTCGGAGGTATCCGTGTAAAATGTCACCTCACGGCCCAATAGCTCCGCGGCATCGGTTTTGCCCACATTCAGCTTCAAGTCCCCGTTTTTCGTTCTGACAATAACATGATTTCTGTTATTGGTTCCGTCCTCCCTGTCAATCGACGTGTTGGCGACAGAAGAGACAATACCTTTTTCATCGGCATAATCCGAAAATTCATCCATCAGCGTTCCGTCACGGCGCATGGATTCATGACCGTTCTCAAACGTGCCGCTGTTTTTCAGAACATCTGCATTCATGGTATCAAGAATCAGCTGCGCCGCCTGACCTCTGTTAATTGCAGAATCGCCCGCAATCAACACATGCTTTGTAATTTTATTATCATTTGCAACATTGATATAGCCCGCAGGATATCCGCCCTGCATCTCCGCATAGGACTGAAAGCCCGTTATGCAAACCATCACTTTTACCGCTTGATTAAAGGTTATGTTCTCATCGGGGTGGAATTTGGAGTCGCCCATGCCCGATACATACCCGTTCTGTGACGTGAGACTGATATATCCCTGCGCCCAATGGTTTTCGACATCGGTAAAACTGCTTTTATTGCCAATTGCCTTTGCCAAATCCTCAAGCTTTAACGCTCTTACGACAATCGCGGCAAACTCTGCCCTTGTCAAATTGTTTCCGGGATAAAATTTCCCGTCGTCCATCCCTTCAAAAATCCCCAGCGCGTTAAGCACTTCAATCGCCTCACTGTACTGATAGCCGATTGAGACATCATCAAATACGTCAGCGCTCGCGGAGATTCCCGGCACTCCCGCCGCTGTGCCGACTGCAAATACAGCAATCAGCAGCAGGCAAATTATATTTTGTTTTATATAGTGCATTGTCATTCTCCTCTATCTTTATTGAATTGCTTCCGTTAATACTCTCAGACTTTCTATTACTTTGGCACTTTCGGCTCTTGTGGCATTTGATTTCGGCATGAACATATTCCCGCCGCTTCCGTTTAAAATTCCTGCCTTTTTAAGCCCCAACGCAGCCTTTTCCGCATATCCGCTTATTAAAGCGGAATCTGCAAACGGCTCTGTATCCGTTTCAAACGTAAGTCCCGCGGCTTCACCCGTTCTGTAAATAATCGCCGCCATCTGCTCTCTTGTAATCTGCTCGCCCGCGCCAAAATAGTCCACGGACATGCCGTTTACAATTCCTAAAGCCACAGCCTTTTGCACATATGTATAATACCAGTCTCCCGTATTTACATCCGTAAAGCTCATCTGAACCCCTTCTGTATTGTCAAGCCCTGTAGCAATAAGCAGCATTTTTACAAATTCTGCGCGCGACACCTTATCATCAGGCTCGAATATTCCGCCGCCCCTGCCGTTAACGGCGCCTTGCTTATACAACGAATATATATACTCTGCCGCCCAGTGAGAATCGGGAACATCAGTAAACCCAAACGGCGCTGTTACTGAAGTATTGCCGCTGATTCCCTGATTGGAGTCTGCCGATACCGGCGGAATAAATCTTCCGCCCGACGACGAGGCTCCTCCGCCTCCGCCGCTTCCTGCGGACGGTACGCTCACCTTAACCTGAATTTTCTTCTGCGCGGTTATATCGGGATAGCCCGATACATACGCTGTAAGCGTCAGAATACCCGCCGTCTGTCTGCCGATTGTAACATTGCCGTCTGAAACTGACGCGTCGCCGATGCCTTTTACGCTCCATATAACCTCCGCGTCCATTACTTCTCCGTTTTTGTCCGTAACCTCTGCTCTGTATACTTCCTCCGCGCCGCTGCTGCCTGTGGTTATCGCACTGCTTCCTATAATCGAAACAGCCGCGGGCGCATTTGCAGTTATCGGTATTCTGATTTCTGTTTTATTGTCGGACGACTGCTTTGACGTAACCGTCACAACAATTGTTTTGCCAATCTGCGCGCCTGATACCGTCAGCTCGCCCGACGGGCTTATGCTAACGCCGTCAATAGGCGTTTTCAGGGAGTATTCAAGCTCCGCGTCGCTGAATTTCATACCCATCTGGTCTGTTACATATCCGCTTAGCGAAACCGTAACTGCCTTTTTGCCTACGGCAATTTCAGACGGCGCGTTTACATGGATTCCGCTTTCCTTGGGCTGAACAAGTATTGCCTCCAGCGTATTGGTTATGGACGCATCGTTAAAATGCGATACGTTCACGTGAATGATGCTTCCCGCCTTTACGTTCGGCTGTATGGTAAGCACACCTGTGTAGGAATTAATACTTACACCCTCAACCGAATCAAAAATTGTCCATAACGGTTTTGCTCCGCTCACCGTTCCGCCCGACGCATTTTTAAATACACAGCTATACGCATAGGTCGTGCTGCCGTCCGCGGGTATGGTAAGCATATTGCTTCCCTTTATTTCAACAGATGTGATTTTTGTATCATCGTTGCCCGCCGCCGTAACTTCAAAAGTATTCTTTATGTCGCCGTATTTTGCCGAAATTACGATTTTGTCGCTGTTAAAGCTATTGTCCACGAACAGCGTTCCGTTCTTATCAATGCTGCATCCCTGCGCATTGTTTTCAATACTATATTCGACTTCCGCATCATCAATTGTGTTTCCGTAATTGTCAAACACCCTGACATCATATGCGTAATTTAACGTCTTATCCTCCGTCGGCACTCCGATAACGCTATCACCGCTGATTTCAAGTCTTGCCGCGGTCGGTTCTTCAACAGAATCGTCTATGAGGACAAGCATTGCGCCCGCGCCGACTTCCAGAGTGCCGCCTGCGGCTGTCACCTCGCCGTTCTGCGGATTTCTCACGTCGTTTTCCTTGCTCGGCACAAATTTAGCCGCCGCGCCCGAATCATTGTATGCGACATAAAAGCTCTTGCCGCTTTCCTCCTGCGTCATTTTATACGCCTTAATCCCATTGCCTGTTTCAATAGCCGTCTGCTTGAGGCCCTTTGCGCCGTTCGGTTTTGAATACAGCACTGTCAGGTAATCCTCGCCGCTGTTCTGCTCATATTGGATAAGCTGCTGCTGTTCCGCGCCTCCGATGGTAGGCAGTCCGTATTTACCCGCAGACGGTACCCACATATGGCTGATATCCGGATTTTCCGCATTGAGCATATGCACTTCCATCTGCATATTGCCGTTCATGTTCGCGGTTACAATATTGTTGTTCTGCGAATATGACGTGCTTGCCATATACAAATTAAACTGGCTCTTACGCGTATTTAAAACTTCATCCCAGAAAATCAACGCATTTATGCCGTTTTTGATATATGCAAAATGCCTGTTCCACTGCATATTCGTATCCTTACCCGCACGCTTAGCCGGGTTAACCTGCACGGTTGCGCGGTCAAGCTCCTGCGAGAAAGATACATCGACAGTTTTGCTGTCATAATTTTTGGTCTTTGCCGTGTCGCTTGTATATGAGTTTCCGTCGCCTCCCGCATTGGACAGCCATCCCTGCTGGTCGCTCCAGAATAAAATCTCATTATGCGAACGGCTGCTCCGCCAGAACGCGCTGTCGCTTCCGAAATAGCTTCCCATACCGCTGTCAAGCGACATCGGCACGCCGTTTGCTATATACGAAAAGCTTCCTCTGTCGGAATGGTCGTGTATAGGCTGTTTTTTATTTCCGTAACCGGGCGAATTGGGAATCAAAATCACATTTTCCTTGCCTAGAACGTCAAAATTCTGACGGAAATATGTATATCCCACCTTGTCCAGATACACCGAGCCGAGTTTTGGATTTTGCCTTTGCAGCGTCGGGTCGTTATCCATAAGAATATTTATAGAATATGAGCCGCCCAGTGCAGAACCCATTCTATCCCATGTATACATAAGTTCACGGCTAAGTTCCGGGTCAGAAGCCTTATAAATAGACGCGCACCATGCCGCCATATCAACGTTTTCGCGCCAGTATGAGTCGCCTACTGTTAAGTACCCCGCGAGGTTTCTCGCGTTTGTGCTCACCGTGAGCTTTGGTCCCTGCGCCGTAACCCACATTCTCGCCATCTTCTTCATCTCTTCGCTCTGAAGATAATTAAATTCGGAATTATAGCGGTCAAGCGCTCTTGCTGATAATAACCATCCCGCATGCACCGAGCCGTGATATCTGATATTCTCGCACCACATTCCGCCATATTCTTTGCCCGCGTCATAAATACCATTTTTCAAAAGCATCGGGAACGACCATACGTTTTTCTCATTCATTATATGGTCATAGAAGAAATCGAAGTTGTCTTTATAATTATTCTTTTTCGTTCCTTTATTTTCGGGGAATGTCAGCATATAAAGCGTCAATCCCGAAATTCTGTCGGCGTTATAGTTATGAATCCGCCCGCTTGCATTAGCATAATTAAAGTACGCTGTTGAGGTAAGCCCATACGCGATATCGTTAAACATCTGGCGTATTTCTGCATCCTCTTCCTCACTTATAACGCCCGAATCATAAATCATGTCGTACGCCAGCGCGTTCCTTTGTAAATGCCGTCCCACGTGAACCGCCTCATAGGTATCGTTCATTTTCGCGTTATATCCGCTGGTGGTTCTGTACTTCATTCCCCATACCATATCTTCCAGCTGATATTTCATGTATTCCTTTGCCCGAAGCGCGTATTCAATATTTCTCGTCACTGCATAGATGGTGTTGCAGGCGTCATAGATTGTGTCAAATCCACGCCTTAAAGGCTTTACCTGCCAGTTAATATTCATCGGCTTTTTGCTTATTGGGTTATCCATCCATGTGTTGGAGCCGATTTCCTCGCCGTCGGCATTATAGTAGACAACCTTCATATATAAGCCCGCCGTTTTATCAAGCGGCGCATATTCGGGCAGCCTGCCCTTCTCTCCGATAAGCTTATCGTTTGCCCCAAAGCCTGTGGACAAAACATATGAGTTTCCCGGCGCTACCCTGAATTTATCGGTAGATATACCCGCTTCAGATTCGACCGTGTTATTGCGTATCTTCGCGGCGCGCTCACCGTCAGTTGTTACCTTATCGCTGTGCAATTTCTGGTCATCCCACTCAAATTCCGTATTGCTGCCCTTTCGGCGGATATAATACATTCCGTCGGGCATAGGCTTTGATACGTCGTTTAAATATTCCCATTCTTCATCCTTTGAGGTTTCAACGACCTGATAGTCGCTCCCGTCAGTATAGGGGAGGTCTTCATCCACATATCTCCTGTTTCCGATTTCAAAACCCGGGTTATACAGCTCTATTGAATTTCCGATTTCAAGCTTCAAAGTGAATTTATCAAAATTCGTAATTCCCTGTCCCTTTGCCACAGCCTGCGCCCGCACATATCTTGCATCTGACGGCGGCGTAAATACAAAGTTACCCTGGGTATAGAATAAATCGGTCATCATCCACTGCCACGGGCGTTTTCTGTCAAGCACGCGCTCGTTTCCGTTTTCGTCCGTTTCTACAAGCGGGTATACATGATTATATTCATCATCCGCCTCCCGCTCGTCCGCAGCCGCGAAATTCTGCAATTCCTGCGCTGTATATGTATCGCCTGTCTGCTTTAATCCGTTATAGTAAGACGCAAACGGTTCAACATTGAGCTTTTCGCGAAGCGCGGGCAAATCATCGCTGCCATAGAGCAAATTGGGATGCTGTTCCTTGCCCGAAAGTTCCTTCACAGGCAGCAGCCGCACGCTTTTTTCAGTATTAATCGCTTTATGCTCCTCGCTGTATGCCCTTACAACAATCTCACGGTTTGCGACCGCATAGTTTTCCACGCGGATAGTACCCGTGTTTTTATCTATTGATACGCCTATCTGCTGTTCTTTAAGTTCGTAGACGATATCCTCCAAATCCGCCTGCACGCCGTTCTGGTCGTACATGCTCATACTGTATTCGGCAGTCACAGTTTCGCCTGACGGCGGAAGCTGTATGGAATCAGGTCCCGACATCACAATCTTCGAAATATTTGCCTTGTATAGAGTCACTGTTTCCGTCGCGGTAAGCTCGGGAAACTGCGCCGAAGAGATTTCAAATTCAATCTCACCACTCTCAGCCGTTGGCGAAACCGTCAAAACTCCGTTGTTAAAGCTTACGCCCTCGTAATTCTTTTTCAGGCGTATTGACGTCTGATACTCCGCCATCTCATTATCTGTGTAGAGCTGTCCAAACTGGTCAGCCAGATATGCCTTGTATATATAGCTGCTGTCCCTGAGCGTAATTCCCGCGTTTTTCTCGCCCGATAAAACAAGCTTTGTCGGAATCCTGACATAAGACGCCATTACCTCCAAGTGCGGCTTTTTGCCATCGGGAATATTAAAGCTCAAGCCCGACACATCGTCGGTATACTCCGCTTCCTTTGAATAATATTTATGCACATACACGTTATTGTTAATTGCCTCCATGCCTACGCGGAAAGACATAACGTCCTTATCCGCTTCAAGGCAGCCGCTTACGCTGTCCGTAACATCAAAGCTCACCTGCGAATCCTTTACAACGCTGTATGCGCTTTGTACCTTGCTGCTCCTATCGGCAGACGGGCGAGAGGTCATGGTTCCCGCTTCCTCGCTCCACTCGTTGTCGTTAAGCAGATACGCCTCTGCCTTCGGTATTCCCGAGGCGGGTGCGGAAGCCGTTTCGTGATAATCCTCTTTGGTAGTCAGCACAAGCTTAGCCGATATAATATCCTTCGGAAGAATACTGATACCGCTGAATTTAAGATAAATTTCGCGGTTCGTCGATTCCTTTGAAAAATAATCGAGCGTCGGCATAATAAACGAGCTTTTTGTGTTTAGCTTTGCCAGAAGCTCGCCGCTGTTCACATTGCCCGATTTCTCATACTCCGACGATTTGATAAACGTATCCTCCGAAACAGTCAGGCGAATTGAATTATATACCTCGTCCTCTTCGCCGATTCCGATAGTCACATCTGCGTATACCTCGGGATAATCAACTGCAGACACGCGCATTTCAATGCTGTCTCCAATCGCAATAGTCCCGTTTTTATTGTCAAGCACCAATTCCGCCAAGCCGTTTTTGTCAGGCGCTATGCTAACTCCTGACGGAGCCTGCAAAAGCTTCCAGTCTAAGCTTATCGCCTGCATCGGAAGCGCGTATCCGCGCGCGTCGTACATTTTACAAGTATACGTCTTTCTGAGCGGCAACTCCTTTGACGGCACCTTTGCCTTTAAGCCGCCCGCAATCTCCGCCCTTTCAGGTCTTGGAAGAACAATCTCAACCTCCATAGTGCCTGATATGTCGGGCATATCGCTCCGCAAAACGCGTATAACCGCCGTTCCCGGCATTGCATCGGGCAAAACCGTAAGCAGTCCGCCCTGGGATATGCTGACACCCAACGGGGCGGAATCGAGCGAATATATAATATCCAGCCCGCCTGTGTCCGTCTCCTGCCCGCGCTGGTCATATGCGGTGAACGAATAAGTTTCCTCAATCATGGAGCTTAGAGAAATTTCAATATTCTCCCTTCCCTTAGGCTCCACTCTGCTGATTATTCCATTGTATTTAATTTTATAAAACATCTGCTCCGCCGTAGTTCCGCTTCTTGATGAATAAAGCATGTACGGAATATGCTCCTCATTGTCGGAGCTTAGCTTAACCACAAGATTCTTGCCTGTTCCCGCAAGCTTTTGCAGAAATTCGGTCACATTCAGCACGAGCGTACTATCGGTTTCTTCTATGTCATTTACAACCATGCCCGTACTGTCGTTGACGTTTTCCAAAATCTCCGCTGTCAGCCCTTTGCCCTCGGGCGAACCCGCCATTTTGGAAAATACGATTTTGCCCTCCGTCAGCTCATCGTCGTCAAGCAAATCCAAACCCGTGCTAAATTCGGCAATCGCGCTGTGCGCGCTGCTTACATACAGCGCGTCTGTTTTTGAAGTTATATTGTCGCCATCTACATAATAATCGTCTATCGCGCTTACGGATTTTTCCGTCACAGATTCCGCGTTTATCTCTATCCTCGGAGCATATATGCCGTCCTGATATTCCTTAGAGGCAAACAGTACCGAACCGTGATGAGCAAGCGACGGATAATCCGCGCGGCTCCGCGGAGCGAGCGTAAGCACTACGCTCTTTGTTGTTCCGCTGTTATTTTCCGCTATCATGCCCTTTATTAAATCCGTGATGTTAAATTCAAGCCACTCGTTTGCAGCTGATTCAAATGCTACCGCAGTTCCCTCAACACGCACCTCGGGGTGATCAAAATTCAAACGCTTTGAATGATTTGCGCCGCTCGGGTATTTCTTCTCACCCGCAAGAGCCTCGTTGTATGTAAAGGTTTTCTCATTTATAGAGTCTATATTGCTGACGCCTATAATATATTCATCATTCTTTCCGCTCAAGCAAAACACCTTTAATATAACGGACTTTATATTGTCGATAGAATCAAATTCAGTGCCGGAAGGAATGTCAAACTGGAGATACGGCAGCTGATATGCCGACGGTGTAGTAATTTTATCGCTCCAGTCACGTCCAATTAAATTATTCGGGTCCTCTGTTCCTTTTGCAATCGCCGCCTGCGAAGAGCCTTGCACATAAGTGTCCTGCGAAACGATAATCGTCCTATTACCGCTTGCGGCGTCTGCGCTGATAATTGGCAAACCGCCAGGCACGAACACTGAGGCAGCAGTCATCGTCACGCAAAGCAGCAGATTTGTAATTCTTTTCTTTATATTCATTTTATGAACATTCACTCCTTCCACAAAACAAAGTTCAAGGGCTTTCTTATTCGTTTACCTCTCTGTACCATGCTTCGGCTTCTTCTTCAAGCTTTGCCCCGCCGCTTGAACGCCATTTTTCCACAAATTCATCAAAGTAATCAACCGGCTTTACGCCTGTGATGATATCTATATATGTTTCTTCTTCGATTTTATCAAGCTCCGCGCTGTATGTATTTTCAGACGGAAGAGAAACATAGAGCCTGTTATTCGGCATATATAATTTATCGAAGCCTCTCGGCACAGCCCAGTCGTCTCTCGGAGTTACAATCTTTTCCGAATCGGGGAAGCTCGGAGTGAACAAATTGAAGCTGAATTTATTCTTTTTTCTGTACTCCTCGTTCTTCCAGTCTCCCAAATTAACAGCTCTCTTATATGTCTTTCCGTTTGTGGAAACCGCGTCCTCATACTCCCATACAACGCCGCGTTCGCCGCTGTTTGCATAATCAAAGTTTTCCTTTGATGCATAAATGTCGTTGTATATTTCAAGCAGCTTGTTAAACTTTTCTTCATCCTCAACCAATTCTTTGCTGAACATCCATCTTTCGCCTCTTACATATTCTCTCTTAGGATATGTTTTTTGAGTTTCCTTTGAAATATACGGCGGGATGCCGCTTACCTCCAAGCTCTCCGCAGCCTTCGCATCAAGCTTTTCAAGCTCATATCTGTCCTGTCCCGATGTGCTCTCGTCTGAATCTACGAACGCCTTTGGCTCCCAGTGATAGCTCATGCCATGCGTTGTAAAACCGATAATTCCGTTTACAAACTGATGCGAAATTGCCCAGTATCCGCCCTTATTTTCCCCTGTAATAAATTCAGGGTCCACAACGCCGTCCTTGTACCATTTGCTAAGACGCGCCAGAGCCTCCTTCATTTCAGGCTGAACAGAGGAATATACGAGCTTGCCGTCGCGCTCCATCCAGTAACCCTGCGGAGTGCCCGTCTGACCCATTGTCGGCACATAACCGTAAGCCGCGAATACCGCGAGCATACCTGTTCTTGAAAGACCATAGGTATCCTTCTTTCCGTTGCCGTCAGGGTCATTGTTGGTAAACTTATAAAAAGCGTCCTCATACTCGTCAAGCGTTTCGGGGACTTTGTTTATCCCCACGTTTTTAAGCCAGTCGCCGCGCCATACCATAGGAATACCATATGCTCCCGAGCCTACGGAGAATGACGGCAATGCGTACAGCTCGTCATTTATATAATAATATTTCAAAATATCGGGTGCGTCCTCTTCAAGCCTTTTCAGAACATTCGGTGCCTTCTCTTGCAAGGTTTCAAGCGGAATCGGCGCTACCACATCCTGGTCAACGTATTTTTGCGCCGCCTCCGCGCTCTTTACATAAATGATATCAGGCACTTCTCCGCCCGCAAGCTTCAGGTTTAGAATTTCATCATATTTCTGCCATTCTACATCCCATACGTCCAGATTCATATTATATTTGTTCTCAATCGCTTTGAGTTGGGCAGCGTCAGGATTATTCGTGCTTGTCTGATACATAGTCATCGTGTATGTATACCTTCCGTTTTCATCCACCTGCGCAGTCTTTTTTCCGCATCCTGACATGACACCCGCCGCTAAGGATAACGCCAAAATTAGTGTTACTGTTTTTTTCATCATTGTAACCAACCTCCTTTATTAATTTATCAGCCCTTAACCGAGCCTACCATTACACCTTTAACAAAATACTTCTGTATAAACGGATAAACAACAAGGATTGGCACGGTTGTAACGATTACCGTCGTCGCCTTAATTGTCTCCGTATTAACATGCATTGCTTCCTCCTCGGCATTAGGATTCATCATATCCTGCGTTCCGTCAAGGATAATCCTTCTCATTACCACCTGCAAAACCTGCTTCGCCGAAGTCCGCGTATAAATCAAGCTGTCAAACCATGCATTCCAGTGCGCCACCGCTACCCATAGGGTAATTGTCGCGATAATCGGAAGCGATACGGGAATGATAATTTTAAGCAAAATAATCAAATCATTTGCTCCGTCTACTTTCGCCGATTCCTCCAGACTGTCGGGGATTCCCATAAAGAAATTCCTTGCGATGATTACATTGTACGCGCTGATTGCCGTAGGCAAAACCAACGCCCACATTGTGTCCATCAATCCCAATGTTTTTACCAGCAGGTATGAAGGAATTGTTCCTCCGCTTACAAACATTGTAAGAACCACGAATGAGGTAAAGAATTTTCTATGTACCAGATATTTCTTCGACAGCGGATATGCGGTAAGGATTGTACAGCTTACCGAAATTATCGTTCCCAGAACCGTTCTTATAATAGTGTTTATAAATCCTGTTAAAATCGCACTGTCCGACAATACCTTCAAATAATTTTCCATAGTAAGCTTCGGAGGTATCAGATACATACGGGTCAGCGGCACATCTCCGCTTGTGAACGACAGGGTAAACAGATGCCAGAACGGATACAGCGTTGCAAGACACACAATTACCAGCACTAAATCAATCATTATATCCGCTATGATATCGCCTTTGCTGCGATGTTTTTTCATCATAATTGTTTTCTCTCCTTTCGTTTTTACCATATTCCGTAATCGTTAATTTTTCGGCAAATCATATTCGTTCCGACTATGAGCACTACCGAAATGACGTTCTTAAACAGTCCTACCGCAGTCGCAAAGCTGTATTCCAGATTTACAAGACCCACCCGGTAGGTATATGTACTCAATACATCTCCGACATCGTATACTGCTGTGTTATAAAGGTTAAACACCTGGTCGAAGTCATCGTTTATAAGCCTGCCTACAGCCAGTATCAGCATAATCGTGATAACAGGCGTAATCTCAGGTATCGTAATATGAATTATGCGCTGAAGCCTGTTCGCACCGTCAATCATCGCCGCTTCATGCACCTGCTGGTCTGACGATGTAAGCGCGGCAAGGTATACAATCGAGCCCCATCCTATGCTTTTCCATACGTGCGAGATAACGAGTATGCCACGGAAATATCTTGAATCCGCCAGGAAATACACAGGCTCAAATCCCATTGCTTTGAGGATAATATTCACAGGACCCGTTGACGGAGACAAAAGTTGCGTCAATATTCCGCCGAGCACAACCCATGATACAAAGTGCGGAAGATAACTGATGGTCTGAACGCACTTTTTAAATTTATTGTTCGTAACCTCGTTTATAAGCAGCGAGAATATAATCGGCGCGGGAAAACCTATTAAAAATTTCCATATACTTATAACAAGAGTATTTTTAAACACCTGCCAGAAGCTTTCCAGTCCGAACAGCCGCTTAAAATGCTTCAAGCCTACCCACGCACTTCCCAGTATGCCGTCCCTAAACGTGTAATCCTTAAATGCGATTGTTACACCGTAAATCGGTATATAATGGAATATAATAAAATATATAATAGGCACGAGCAACATAAGCAATAAATATCGCTGCTTCCAGTAAATACTGTTTGTCAGGGCATTGCCCGTCCTTTTGCTTTTTTTCTTATCAAGCTTCGCCACTGTCAATTCCTCCTTCCGATTTATATATTTCTAACAGCATCAGAAGCGTAAGCCCCTGTCCGTATAAGGTCGGCAAAATCTCAATCCCGTGATATGCGTCAACAGTTTCCATAATCGGCGTTCCTCCCGAAACACCCTGCACTATGCCGTCGCCGTCAATATGGCTGATTACTCCGTCAGCCGCCTTTTTCCACATTTCCTGATATCTGCGGTCTATATACCCGTTTTCAATACCTCTCAATATGCCGTACGCAATGGCTGCCGTTGCAGACGTTTCTGTATATCCGTCCGTTCTGTCGAGCACGGTGTAAAACATTCCGTCGCTTCGCTGATATCTTTCATATGCCGCTACCTGCTCATTCAGGGAACGGAGTATTTCGTCCCTGCCTTCAAACTGCTTCGGCAGCAGTTCCAGAATCTCAACCGTGCTCACAGTTATCCATGAATTTGCTCTCGCCCATTTCGCCGCCGAGAGGTGAGTGTCAAGCGCTTCTGAATAGCCGTGGAAAAACGCTCCGCTTTCCTTATCCTTTAAATATCTGTGATGCAGGAGCAGCTGCTTTGCAGCCTCCCGTGAATATTTTTCATCACCCGCCGCTTTGCCGAGCTTTGCAAGCATAATGCATACCATAAACAAGGTATCCGCCCACATCTGCCCCGAAAAGCTCACGCCTTCCTCTGTGACCGTATGCTCCAATGCGCCGTTTTTAAGCCTTGGCGCAGAATCAACAATATAATCCGCAATATTTTTAACAAGCTCCATTTCCCCGCCGACGTTAAAATCCATAATTGTCATAACAGGCGCGGTGGAATTAACCGTCCTAAGCTCATACGCTTCATCCTTGTGCCGTTCTATCCAGTCTTTCAGGAAATTCCCCGCATTTTCATCCTTCAAATATTCCCATGCGCGTTCCACTCCGTACAAGCCGACCCCCGGCACCCAGTCGAACCTATCTATGTCCATAATAGAACCCTTCGGATACTGTCTTGAGATTGTCCGCCTTAAAACAGCTTCAATTAAATTTAAATCCACCATGTTTTCTAAATCCTTTCTCACTTTATACAAGCTTTTGTCCGCGCCAAAAATTCAAATCCGCAGCATTGCTCTGTCTGAATTTAGTCTATCATGTCTATCGCCAACAATCAATACAAAAGACTTAATATTATATAACAAATTCAACCAATTGGCTTAAAACCGCAGTTTTTTTGTTGTATAAATCTATTGTATTTATTTTTGGGCAAAAAAGCAAAGAGAGATAAAATCTCTCTTTGCTTTTTATAAACACTATTATTTTCCATGAAGGAATTTTCTCTCTGTTACAAATTATTTGTTCTGTATATTTTGGGGGTTACACCATATTTTTCTTTGAATTTCTTTATAAAATAATGCGGGGTGTTATATCCGACCATTCCTGCGATAGCCTCGATGCTTATATTTTCGCTCAAAAGCAGCTCCGCCGCCTTCTCCATTCTGATATCCGTGACATATGCGCTGAAATTCATGCCTATATGCTCCTTAAATACCTTGCTGAGGTACTGCGGGCTGAGAAATACCTTTTCTGCCACTAAATTCAAGGATAAATCAGACGATAGATTTTCTGTTATATATGCCTTGACATTTTCCACAATCGCGGCGGAATTTTCCTTCATCTTCGATTCAGAATATTCCATGACGCGCTCAATCAGGCAATCGAGCCATTCCCTGAATTCATATACATCACTGATTTCATCAAAGACCTCCGTTGCTTTTTCGTCAAGTAAATCAACGGATTTTATATGCTTCTCCTTCATGTACAGTGAAATTACCGACACAAGCTCCATCATCTTTATATTGCAATAAGACGCCTTATACTCTCCGTTTATCAATTCGTCAATAATAACATGCGCCGCCTTTTTGCAGCCTGACACGCTGCCGATATTCAGGCATTTCTTAAATTCCGCCATGTAAGACTCGGGCATTGTGGCCCCGCAGTCCTCGCGGCTGCTGATATCTTCGCCGAACACAATACTCATTTTCGGCATCAGGAATTTATATTTCAGCGCCGCCGCCGCGCAGTCAAAGGATTTATACAACTCCAGCGGCGTATTAACAACGCTGCCTATAATCATGATACAGCTTATATAATAGTTTGAGGCAAAATAATCCTCGAAATACCGCATTTCCTTAATCAAATCCGCGCGTTCGTCAGTTTCGTGCGCGCCGATAAGAACAATGCTGTCAGCATCAAGCTGCGCAGCCATGTAGGACGTGTCGTCGCTGTTCTCAATATCGCTTATAATATTATAAACCACCATGCTGCTGTTTCCTATTGAAAGTTTTTTGAGTACCTCCTCATTCAGCTTCATTATTATCGCCGTATAATATTTGCCGCCGATTTTTTTCTCAATGATATTTAATAACTCGTCCAGTTCCTCTTGCGTATGCAGTTTATGATAAATCAGCGACTGGACTATATTATTTTTAATCAGCGGTTTGTTATTTTCAATCGTTTCTTCAAGGTTCGTAATCGTACCGCTCATGTTCATAAAAGCGTTATTGATAATCTCATACTCGTTTTCCTCGACTATTTTGCGATTATCCCCACGCAGCTTTTTGATAATTGTCCGCATGGGCTTATAAATGCTTCTCGCGAACAGGTTGGATATTAACAGAACCAATATTATAGTAATCAGGCACACTCCCAACATAATAAATCCGATAATCTGGGATGCCCTGTAAAATTCACTCGTCGGCTTGATGTTAATAACCGTCCAATTATATCTTTCTATCGAGGAATAGGATACAACGCTCTCGGCATTGTTTATCCTGCATTTGAAAAATCCGTGACTGCTCCCATCTTCCGCAATCTTTTTAAAATACTCCTGATTGCTGACATTATAAGGATACTGCACAGTTTCGGTAGAGCTGATTACGCTTCCCTCCTGATTCACAATCAAAAGCATAGAATCCTCACCCGCGGTTTTACGCATGACATTTGCGAACAAGTCCTCCCTTATCTCGCAAAACAGATAAGCGACATGAGATTCAGAATCCCTTAAAGGCAGCTCTCTTACTAAAATACAGCCGTTTTGCTTGGAATAGGAAAAAACACTGTCGAGCGATACTGTCGGCAGATAAGAATATCCCTTTCTTATTTCCACAAGATTATTAAACCATGACGGTTTCTGGTCCTTTGCCTCTACCTTGCTGTTGATTATGCCATTTGTACCGATTAACGTGTCCGACTTTGCCTCATATATGTATAGATTCATGCACCAGTCGGCGTTAAGCACCTGCTTTGCCGCAAGATTTTTGCTGATATCTTTTATTTTTATGTAATCTGTGGTATCTCCCGAACAAAAATCAAGATAGCCGTGTAAATCATCATTATTTGAAATAATATTCAGATAAAGCGTATCCGCCTTTTCCAAAATGTCCTTGTCTACAAAATCTTTAAGATTGTCCAGAATAATATTGTTTGACGCTTCAATTTGTTTATTAAAATAAGATTTATAAATTGTGCTTTCTATAACTCCTACAAGTAATACTGACAGCGCGCCAATCAAAACATATGACGCCGCAAGCTTGATTAAAACAGTATTAAACCTCTTGAATTTATTGCGCATTTATTACTTCCCCCCTGCCCCCAGCGGAACCGATTCTCCCTATCTGCTCCCATTTAATACTTTAATTCTATCATACATTTTAAAAAAATTCAAGCACAAAGTTGAAGGCGCATATATTGGCAGGGATTTGTACGCATTTTTTTACGTGCATTTAATATTTGCCGCTTCTGCACATTTCTATTGTTTCGCTAAGCCCTGAGCCGTTTTCGGCAAAATAATATTTGTCCGTATATGCAGAAGATGCCTGCGGTCTTTTTTCCAATTCCATATACCTTTCCCATGCGCAATCATATTGTTTAAACAAGCTGCCACAAGGCTCATGTTTTCTGTATTTACTGAAAATTTTAAAGCTTATATCAACAATGGAGAACAACCTGACCGCATATTCTATGCTGTTTGCAATAAATTCTGGCTCTATTATAGAACCTTTATTTTTTCTACTCTAGCAGCATTTGAGTGACCCTCCTTTATTTTTTTAGCATTGCTTTCCTTCAGATCCATCAGCATAAACAATGCCTGTTTTACACTTTCCCGTATCCTTGACGCATCGTTAAGCTCCATAATCTTATAATATATATTGTAGAAGCCGATCTTGTCAAGCTCCTTTGTATCGGGAGATTTTATACTTGTACTCTTTATACAGTCGATTATTATCTGTACCGCAAGCTGTCTCATCATCTCCGGTTGTATTTTCTGCTCTCTTATATCTGCAAAGAACCCTCCGAGTCTGCTTTCAACGCCTATCCTGTCATTCCCTACAAAAACCGAAACTATCTTCTCTATACTGTTAAAATACCCGGATATGTTTATATTCTGAACTCCATTTATATCCTGGTATGCAATTATAGAGTCTGTACCTGTTACAATCTTATACTTCAAAGCCTGCTCTGCTTCGCTGTATGATATTCTTGCTTCGGACATATCCTTATATAGGCTGCCAATTCCTATGCTCACCGTAAACTCATATAGCTTTTTTACATTTTCACGTATCAGCTCACATATTGCAAGGCTGTTAAGCAATATTGCATCTTCATTGCTGTCAGTGAATGTCATGATTATTCCGAGAGAGCTGTAGCCCGATACAAACACGCCTCCGTTAACCTCGTCTTGGTTTATAATTTCCTCAATGTGCTCCGAAAGCTCGTTAATTATGCTTTTGTTAATATATTCCTCATTGTCTATCTCCGCAACAGCGGCAATATAATTACTGTTGCCCAGCCTGATACCCACCATCTCAAAATACGGTATCAGCTCCTCATAATCCCCAATACTGCCTTGAGCAATCTCGGACAATATCCTCCACTTAATCGCCGGCGCCGCCTCCTTTATCTGCGTCTGCATACTTCGTCTTTCGGTGATGATATTATTGAATACAGCCTTGAGCTTTTCCATTTCATCGGAATACGAATTTTCACTGTTCTGTGTCGCTGCGAAATTATCGGTCAGCTCTCTCAGCAGATTATCTATAGGCTGTATCGTATACACATTTGAAATTCTTGTAAATATGAACGAAATGACTATTATAATAATACCTATCAGCACAATAGCAAGCAGAAAGCTTATTCCGCCTCCGTTATTACTGCTGATTTCGCTTATATAATGCCAGTTCGTATAATCCGAAGATCTGTGAAAAAACGTTTTCCCCCATGCGGAGTATTGCTCCGAGCTGATTATTTTCTCAAAAATTTCCTCGTCAAGCAACCTGTCTGAATTTATCGAATAACGACCTCCCACACCATCTATAAAATAAATCCCCGTATCTCGGCTGATGTTCACGTTGCTCCTCTTATGTCGCCGATTGCCGAAGAGCTTATATACGGTCTTACCAGCACGACCTGTTCGTTTTCATTATCATCGGAAATATACCAAATATGACTTGCACTTTTATCGGCTATGTACTCCATCCATCTGCTGCTGTTATCTGCTTCGTCCACCAAGCGCATACTGTCGCCGGTGATGATTCTCTTTGACACATTTGAGTACAAATATATCCCTGAAATATTTGAATTTATATATTTCAGTGTATTAAGTCTGTTTTGCACCTCTTCGTTAGTTCTTTGACGCATTGCATTATCTGCATAGCGATTTTCCAGAAAATTGATTGTATTTGCCTCGTCCATGAAGTTAAGCGTTTGACGGTCTATGTTGTACAGCTGCATTTCAATATTGTCATGTATTTGGTTTATAAATGATATATTTGTTTTTTCAAGCTCATTCTCAAGCCTGCTTACCGAACAAAGATAGCTCGACACAAGCGTTATAACAACCGCAAAGCATATGATGGCCATCTGTGCCACATATATTTTTAAAAATACCCCCTTTGGTATATTTAGCTTCAATACAATCATCCCTTCTATGTGTTTTTCACTGATTTATCTCATATATACACGACTACCGTCATCAGCTTATCAGAGACCTTCCTGCTTTCGGGCAGTCTGTTATCCTCAAAAATCCATTGGGATACAAGATAATAGGTCGTATTCTGAGTAATCCCCAATAACCTTACATTCAAACACTTTTTGTATTGAGGGGGGCTAGCGCTTGACCCCCCTACAATGCAAAAACGCAGTTTTCCCTAAAATCACCGTATTTGCAATATCAAAAAAATGGTTCTATAATAAATGTTGGGGTAAAATAAAAAGAGCATATTGACATCATGTT
>CAJKHT010000042.1 GCA_905199755.1 uncultured Eubacteriales bacterium
TCCCCACGCGAATCCAATATTAATCATGCAGTTGTCTGTTATCTATAACTCTCTTTGCCTTGCCCTCACTTCTGGTTATTTCCTTTACATCCATAAGGTGAACCTTAGCGCCTATTCCGAGCTGACTTCTCAGCTTGGAAACAAGCATATTTTCAACAAACTCTGCCGGGCCGCTGTATTCGGGCTGTCTTTCAACATTAATATCAAACGTATCTGTATTATTTTTTCTTCCTACAATAATCTGGTAATTTGCCGAAACAACATCGCTGTGCTTCAAAAGCACTTCTTCAATCTGCGACGGGAACACATTAACTCCGCGTATAATAAGCATATCGTCCGTTCTTCCGGCAGGCTTCTTCATACGCACATGTGTTCTTCCGCATTTGCACGGCTCATAGCTTAAAGTACACAAATCCCTTGTACGGTAACGTATAAGCGGCTGTCCCTCCTTTGTAATCGTAGTAAACACCAGCTCGCCGAATTCACCTTCAGGCAGTACCTCGCCGGTTTCGGGATTTATTATTTCCGCAATAAACATATCCTCGCATATGTGCATTCCGCTCTGAGCACTGCATTCATATGAAACTCCCGGACCCATGATTTCCGTCAGACCGTATACGTCATATGCCTTTATTCCGAGGGAGTCCTCTATGGTTCTTCTCATTTCCTCCGTCCACGGCTCGGCACCGAAAATACCTGCTTTAAGCTTCAGCTTATCCTTTACGCCGTGTTCTTTCACCGCCTCTCCCAGATACATTGCATATGACGGGGTACAGCACAAATGTGTCGAACCCAAGTCACACATCAAACGTATCTGACGTTCGGTGTTTCCCGATGATGTCGGCACCACCATTGCGCCCAGCTTTTCACCGCCGCCATGCGCACCGAGTCCGCCCGTAAACAATCCGTATCCGTATGAAACCTGCACCACCGAGTCACTGTCCGCCCCGGCAGCGGTAAGCTGACGTGCAAAACAGTTGCTCCAGTCGTCCAAATCCTTTCTTGTATAGCCGGATATAATCTGTTTTCCTGTTGTTCCCGATGAAGCCTGCACCCTTACTATTTCATTTTTCGGTACGGCAAACAAATCAAACGGATAATAATCCCTTAAATCCTGCTTGCATGTAAAAGGCAGCTTTGCCAAATCCTCCAGTTCATTTATGTCCTCCGGCTTAACACCTGCCTCATCCATTCTTTTTCTGTACATGTCGACATTGTCATAAACATGTCTCACCTGTTTTTTCAAGCGTTCAAGCTGAAGCTTTCTGATTTCAGCTCTGTCCATGCACTCGATTTCCTCCTGGAAATATGCCATTTGTTGTTTCCTCCTCCTGATAAGGGTTCATGCTTTTATCGAATCCTGTTTATTTACATATTATATCCCAGCTCAAAGGCTTTCAGATTCATTTCGAGGAATTTGGGCGGTACGGTTTCTTTTATAACTTCCAGCCATACTTCCTTTTTTATATCCATACTCTTTGCCAGAAAACCTATCAGCACAACATTAACTGCCTTGATGGTTCCTGCCTGCTCTGCCAGAGGCAATGCATCTATAACCTTTAAATGTGTTTTTTCACTCAGCTTTTCACGGATATTTTCCGGGTAATCCATTGCCCCGGTAATTACGGGCATAGGATTAATCTGCTGATTATTTGCAAGAATTTTTCCGTCTTTCTTCACATACGGCAGCGCACGGTATGCCTCCAGCATTTCAAATGCCAATACCAAATCCGCCTCGCCGCGGTCTATTATCGGTGAATAAACCTTATCACCGTATTTTACATATGTAACCACGCTGCCGCCGCGCTGACTCATACCGTGAACCTCGCTCACTTTAACATCAAAGCCCTCCTTGATAGCCGTTCTTCCGAGAATACGGCTTGCAAGCAGCGTTCCCTGTCCGCCTACGCCTACTATCATTATATTCATAATTGCAATCATTCCTTTCCGTGCCGTGAGACACAAATTCAGTCATTCTTTTCAATCGCACCGAACGGACAGACATTCACGCACAAGCCGCAGCCGTTACACTGTGTAGCATCTATTTTTACAATTCCGTCCGTAAATGATATTGCCGGGCAGCCGAGCTTCATACACATTTTACATTTCTTACAATTATCGTTTATACTGCAATGTCCCGTCAGAATTTTCCGCATTTCCGGCAAAAGTGCGCACGGTCTTTGTGCGATAATTACCGACGGCTCTTCCTTTTCAAGCTCAGCCTTAACCACAGCCTCAAATCCCTTTACGTCAAACGGATCGGCAATAACAACACTTTCCACGCCTATTGCCTTTGCAAGTGAAACAAGATTTACCTGCTTTGTCGGCTCCTTGCGGATTGTATAACCCGTTGTCGGGTTATCCTGATGACCTGTCATTCCCGTGATTGAGTTATCCAGTATAATAACGGTATTCACACCTTTATTATATACTATATCAACCAAACCCGTAATTCCCGAATGCATAAAGGTGGAATCGCCTATAACGCTTACAAGCTTTTTGGCAAACTCATTTCCCCGTGCCTTAACCATACCGTGAGCCGCACTCACCGACGCACCCATACAAATTGTTGTATCCACGCTCTGCAGCGGTGCTGCCGCTCCGAGCGTATAGCAGCCTATATCGCCCGACACCGTCACACCGAGCTTTTTAAGCACATAAAATGTTCCTCTGTGCGGACAGCCCGGACACATAACCGGCGGACGGACGGGAATTGTTTCCTCAATCTGTGTGCTTTCCGGCGCATCCTCACCCAAAACCGCTTTCTTTATCATGGACGGTGTATACTCACCCAAAAGCGTAAATACTTCTTTGCCGATTACATCAACACCGATAGTTTTACAATGCTCCTCTATAAAAGGATCAAGCTCCTCTATAACATACACCTTATCGCATTTTGCCGCAAATTCCTTTATTTTCTTTTCGGGCATCGGATATATCGCTCCGAGCTTTAAATAGTTTACCTTATCACCCAAGGCTTCTTTTGCATACATATAAGCAATACCTGCCGAAATCACTCCGATTCTGCTGTTGTTATCCTCAACGGTATTAAGCTCGATTTCTTCTGCCATAGCCTTGAGTTTTTCCATTCTGTCCTCAACAACAACATGTCTTTTTATGGCATTTCCCGGCATCATAACATATTTTGCCGGATTTTTGTCATAAGACTTAAGCTCATAGTCTTCTTTTTCGTGTTCTTCAACAAGACTCTGTGAATGTGATACTCTTGTTGATAAACGTATAAACACGGGAGTATCATACTGTTCCGAAAGCTCAAATGCCTTTTTTGTAAAATCACGGCACTCGCCGCTGTCTGACGGTTCAAGCATAAGGATTTTCGATGCCTTTGCATAATGGCGCGAATCCTGCTCATTCTGCGATGAATGCATGCCCTGGTCATCGGCTACGCACATTACCATACCGCCGTTCACACCCGTATAGCTTGCCGTAAAAACAGGGTCCGCCATTACGTTTAAGCCTACATGCTTCATGCATGTCATTGAGCGCGCACCCGCAATTGAAGCGCCTGCGGCGACCTCACATGCAACCTTTTCATTCGGCGCCCATTCAACATAAATATTGTCATATTTCACTATGTTTTCGGTTATTTCGGTACTCGGTGTACCGGGATATGAGGAGACTACCGTTACTCCGGCTTCATATGCGCCTCTTGCAACCGCCTCATTTCCAAGCATTAATTTTTTCATACTCAAAAAATACTTCCTCTCTGTTTTAATTCCGTAAATACCAATACTCTAATTTTAACAAAAAATCAGCCTTTAGTCAATATTTTTTCAATTTTCTATCTGCCTTTTTACAACACTTTCACCGCAATACATTTTTCTCAGCTTCGGTTTTTCAATCTTACCCGTAGGATTTCGCGGTACATCAGCAAAAATAACCTTTCTCGGGCGCTTATAGCGAGGTAAATCACGGCAGAACTCCATTATCTCTTCTTCCGTACTCGTGCAGCCCGGTTTAAGCTGTATTATTGCCGCCGAAATTTCACCGAGACGCGCATCGGGCAAGCCGATAACCGCGGTATCATATATCTTATCATTTTTTCTGAGATAGTCCTCAATCTGTACGGGATATATATTCTCTCCTCCCGATATGATAACGTCCTTTGCACGGTCAACAAGGTATATAAACCCGTCCTCGTCCTCCTGTGCCATATCGCCCGTAAGCAGCCAGCCGTCATGCAGCACCTCATTTGTGGCTTTTTCGTCCTTATAATAACACAGCATAACTCCTGGGCCTTTTACCGCAAGCTCCCCTACCTCACCGCGCTTAACGCGGTTTCCGTCTTTATCGAGAATCTTTACTTCCCAGCCGTATCCTGGAACACCTATCGCACCAACCTTATGTATATTTTCCACACCAAGATGAACACAGCCGGGGCCTATCGATTCGGACAAACCGTAGTTTGTATCATACTGATGATTCGGGAAATATTTTTTCCACCGCTTTATAAGCGACGGCGGAACAGGCTGCGCTCCGATATGCATAAGTCTCCATTGTTCGGTCTTATAGTCCGAAAGCTTAATGTCGCCGCGTTCTATTGCGTCAAGAATATCCTGCGCCCACGGCACAAGCAGCCACACTATCGTACAGCCCTCCTCGGAAACCGCCTGCATAATCCATTCGGGCTTTACTCCTCTTAAAAGCACAGCCCTTGAGCCTGACATCAGACTTCCGAACCAATGCATTTTTGCACCTGTGTGGTACAGCGGCGGAATGCACAGAAAAACATCGTCATGCGTTGTTCCGTGATGCTTTTGCTCAACCTTTGCCGAATGTACAAGGCTTCTGTGTGCATGAAGTATTGCTTTCGGGAATCCCGTTGTTCCCGATGAGAAATAAATTGCTCCGTTATCGTCATCACTGATTTCTATACCCGGAGCAGATACATCAGAAGCTTTCACAAGCTCATCGTAGCTTTCCGAAAATGACGGGCAGTTTTCGCCTACAAACATAAGCTGTTTTACTTTCGGCATTTTATCGCATATTTCCTCCACGCGGCCGATAAACTCCGCACCGAATATCAGTATCTCCGCATCAGCCAAATCAACGCAATACCGTATTTCCTCTGCGGTATATCTGTAATTCAAGGGTACGGCAACCGCTCCGGCTTTCAAAATTCCGAAATACACCGGCAGCCATTCAAGGCAGTTCATCAGAAGAATTGCAGCCTTATCCCCTTTTTTCACTCCGCGGCTTATGAGCAGATTTGCAAAGCGGTTTGCCTTTTCGTCAAACTCTTTCCACGTCATCTCGCTGCGCCCGTGAAGTGACGGATTGCTCTCAATCAGGGAATACTCCTTCCATGTCAGCTTTGTATGCTCCATAACCTTCGGATCAATTTCCACAAGTGCCGTTTCATCGGCATATTCTCTCGCATTTCTTTCCAGCAGCTCTGTAATAGGCATTTCAAATACTTCCTTTCGTCAATTGTTAAAAATCTTATCCGTAAATTCATCACTGTACTTTTTCGTGAATGCCGAAACAACCGGCACCGCAATCAGTGAAACCGCCATAGCGGCACACCCCATTGCCGCAGCCTGCCCCGCCGCAGCCTTAAATCCCGACATGCAGCTTATGACAATTGTCGGCACAAGTACTGTGAGAAAACCGCATATCATACCCGAACATGCGCCGGCTTTTGTAATCTTTTTGGAGTATATGCCCCAGATATACGGACCTATAAAGCAGCCCGATACAATTCCCCAGCTAAATGACATGATATTTACAATAATGGTTATATTCGTTGTTGCAAATATGTAAGAGCATGCAACAAATACCAGACACAATATACGTGTAAGAAGCATCTGATGCTTTGGGTTAAAGTTTTTCTTCACCGTGGGTACAAGGTCAACGCTCACGGCAGATGATGATGACAATACGATAGATGATAAGGTGGACATTGATGCCGACAGCAGCAGTATAAGAATTACCGCCAGAATTATTGTTGTGAATACATTGCTGTCACCCAGAGCCGTCAAAAGTGTTGACGGAATTACCGAATCCACACCGCCCTCCGGCAGAGTGTTATTGAGCACCAGTCTCGACAGCGAGCCTACAAAATATGCTCCGCAGCCTATAATCAATGCAAATATTGTTGATATGTATTTTGCCTGTTTTATTGATTTCGCATCCTTGATTGCATAATATTTGTTTACCATCTGCGGAAGCCCCCATGTACCGAATGAGGTAAGAAGTATATTTACGCAAAGGAATTTCAGGCTTGAGCCGCCGAACGGACTGGTTATCTGGCTGCTGACGGGTGTACCGTCCGCCATCACTCCGTCAAGTGCTTTCAGGTTGCTCATAAGATTTGAAAATCCTCCCACGGCATTTGTATTTACTATTGCAATCACCATCGCAAACACACCCGCAATCATGATAATTCCCTGCACAAAGTCCGTATATGCCGTAGCAACATATCCGCCCAAAACGAGATACACCGCGGTAAGCACCGCTATGACAAGCATCCACACATTTGTCGACACCCCCGGAAAAATAGCCGAGAACATGGAGCCCAGTCCCTTATATACAGCCGCACTGTACGGAACAAGAAATACGAAAATGATAATCGCCGAAAATACTTTAAGCGGTGTTGAAGCATATCTGCTTTCAAAAAATTCCGGCATTGTTTTCGAATTAAGCGAATGAGTCATTGTTCTTGTGCGCTTTGCCAAAAGCTGCCATGCCAGAAAGCAGCCGAGAACCGCATTGCCGACTCCTATCCACATTGAGCCGAGACCGATATTCCAGCCGTGCTGACCGGCGTATCCGACAAATATAACTGCCGAAAAATAAGATGTGCCGTATGCAAATGCGCTCACCCATGCGCCGATTTTACGGCTGCCGAGCAAAAAACCGTCAATAGTTTTTGCTTTTTTTGTGCTGTACAGACCGATAAAAACCATCGCCGCAGCAAAAATCACCAAAGCGGCTATAATAACCCCCTGTGTTTGTCTTAAATTTTCCATAAAAAAATAACCTCCCGTACTACATTTGTTTGTTCTGTAAATTATGCGCCGGGCGCATAATTCTGCCATACTTCAATACTACAATTTATATTGTACTATAAAAATGCATGTAAATAAAGGTCTTTTATTAATTTCGTCAATTTTGTACATTTTACCTCTGATTTTTGCAAAACTTTGCACAAATGTTTATGCCTGCACAAAAAAGCAAACCTAACATCTGCCTAGTATGCTATTCTGTAATTTTTCAATTAGCGCTATATCAGCCGGCAGCCAATCAACGCTATACAACTCGTCTTTACCAAGCCATCTTGCAGCTTCTGCTTCCTTGAGAATAATTTCTCCATCTACCACAACACACAAGAAGCAATCCATACTTAAATGGAAAGTAGGGTAATCATACTCGATGGTATCAATCAATTCACCAACTTCAATTTTTACATCAAGCTCCTCTTGAATTTCTCTTATTAGAGCTTGCTGCGATGTTTCTCCGGCTTCAAGCTTTCCTCCGGGAAATTCCCATTTTCCTTTAAATTAACCATACCCTCTGGCAGTGGCAAAAATCTTAGTTGTATTTTCTAAAGAATCACAGATAACTGCCGCCACTACTTTTATTGTTTTCATCACATTATTCCTCTACCGATTTCTTTCTTAATCTGAACTTATACTCTTTACGGACATTACCAGATTCGTCTTTGTCATCTTCATAATACAGCCTATAATTATGTAGGGATATTTCAACCAATACTTTTATGATTATGCTAAAATAATCCTATTCCTTTAAATCTTCTTTTCCACTTTACCTAACTCATCCAATAATGCCGTTCTTCTTTTGTATGTTTGCTTTAGTTCTTCTATTAGGATTTTTGCTTTCTCATTGCCTTTCCATTTTATCAGCTGTTTAATCTGGCTTGTTACTTTCCTATATTCTCGTCTGTCTTTAGCTTGAGCACAGTTATTGCGAATTAAATTGTAACATAACTCATAAATCTGTTCCGGATAATCTTGTACTAAATATTCACCATAAGAAAATAAATCTGAGGTATCTTCTTTTACATCTTCAAGCAATCTCCTTTTCTCGTTTTCTGCAACAAGAATACGGCGATAACATACTTTTCTATTGGTGTTTTTTAATTCATCTAACAAAAATACATATTTGTCTTCCCATTCGCCTCTATCTGTATAGAGCTGTTTTAAAACATCCCAAAACCTTTCATTACCCAGCATCAGCAGCTTCTTTGCCTGTGTGATTTGCTTGTCTGTATTATTTGATTTTTTATATATGTCAAACAATAAATTGTTCCAATCTTCCGGATCACTGCTTCGATAATGCCACGATTTATCTTCCTGTGCTTTTTCTAAACAAAGCTTTTCTGCCTCATCATAATTTTTGTCTTCTAAAGCATCTTTTATAGCAATAATTCGCAGTTCCTTGATATAAAGGCTTCGATATAATTCCTCATGTGTACGTTCCTTGTTGTATAAATGTCTATGCAATAAATACCTTACAATCAAATCCTCATTCTTTTTGTATTCAGATAAATATTCCTCCTGTTCGGTTTCCAATATCAAATCAAGAGCTTTCTCTAATTTCCCGGCACTTTTTTCATCACAAAGACATACTCCGCATTTTAATAATTCATACTGCCAATCAGGCCAGCTGTCAAATGCTTTTTTCTTTGCTCCTTTGATTATTATTGCAAGTGCTTCATCCCTTATTTGTTTGTCCTGTTTTTCTATTGCTTTTGTACAGTTATCAATAAGATCATATGTACGCATAATAACATCTGTAAGCATTCCGGAGCTACTGTCCGCATAAGATGCCAATTTTACTCCGGAAACCAAAATATAAGCTGCTGTCTCAAGTACGGCAATATATTCGTGTACTGTCAAAGTGTCATAGCACATATCCAAGCAATTATGCATATCTACACATATATTATCACAACTGCTCCATCCTATAGATCCGCGGTGAGTATTCATTTTAATTGACACGGCAATAATATTTTTTACTGTTTGCATAATATTATCAATAACTTGCATAAAACACCTCTTCTGCTATTTTTGTCTACTTCTATCGCCTAATTGTTTCCAACGAATAATATTTTATATTGCAGCTTTCCCGTCAGCGTCAGTTATTCGAAATTTTCGGATAACTGAATCCTCCTGTTTTTCAGCCACTGTTTTTTTGTCAAATAAGTAAAATGTTCTGTCCGTACATCACCCATTAAAACACAGGGCTTATTTTCTTTCATAGAGCGATTTTGAGTAGTGTTCGATATAGATGTCATAAGCTGATACTGCCGAAAAAGGCTTAAAATAAGGTTTTTTCAAGCTTTATTTATCAATCCGCGACATCAAACACACCGTTTCAACATGCACCGTATTGGGAAAAATATCAAAACCGCAGGCTTTTTCCAACACATATCCTTTGCCGCACAGCAGCTTTACATCTCTCGCAAGCGTTGACGGATTGCATGAAACATACACTATCTTTTTCGGTTTAGCCTCCGCAATCGATGTCAGAGTCTTTTCATCCGCACCTTTTCGCGGAGGGTCCAGTATTACCGTATCGATTTTTTTATTTTTCCTTACCAATTCAGGTACTATTTTATCCGCAGCAGCAGCATAAAACTCCGCATTATCTGTTTTATTCAAGCTTGCATTCTTCTTCGCGTCACATATTGCCTGCTCCACAATTTCCACACCGATAACATGCTTCGCGCGCTTTGCCGCACAAAGAGAAATTGTCCCTATTCCGCAGTAAATGTCAAGTACATTTTCTTCACCGTTCAAATCGGCATATTCCAACGCTTTTTTATACAGCTTCTCCGTCATTTGCGGATTTATCTGATAAAAGCTGTGCGGTGAAATTTCAAAATCCAGTCCGAGTAAATTATCGGTTATTTTATTCTTTCCCCACAGAGTAATATTTTTTTCGCCCAAGGCAAGGCTTGTATTTTTCGTATTCACGTTTAATATTATGCCCGTTATATTACATGATATTGCTTTCAGCTGCTCAATCAAGTCATTTTCATTCGGCAGCCTGTTTCCGTTTGCGGATATAACCACCATAATGCTGCCGTATTTTTCCGATACACGCGTAAATATACGTCTTATAAGTCCCGTTCGATTTTTTTCATCATACGGCTTTACATTATTTTCGTCCATATATGCCTTTACGGCACCGAGTACTTTTGCATTAAAAGACTTTCCCGCAGGGCAGTCCTCCACAGCCGTAACGGTATGCGAATGTTTTTCATAAAAACCGCATACCGCTGTTCCGTTTCTGTCTGTTCCTACGGGAAATATTATTTTATTTCTGTACCTGTACGGTTCTTTTGCTCCGACCATTTCCGAAAGCTTAAAATCCGGCATATTGCCTATGCGCCGCATAGCGTTTTCTATTATATCGGACTTTATCTGCAGCTGATAGCCGTAATCAATATGCATCAGCTGGCAGCCGCCGCAGCTTTTATATACATCGCACATCGGAGATATTCTGTATTCGGACGGTTCGGTAATTTCCAGCAGCTTTCCTGCTCCGTAGCCGGAATTTAACTTTACCGCAAGAAATTTTACCTTGTCACCCGTCACGGTTTCCGGCACAAACACGGTGTAGCCGTTTATGCGGCAAATCCCGTTTCCGTCCGATGAAACAGCCATGATTTCGGCGGTATACTCTTTATTCTTTTCAATCGGTATCATAAGAAATAAAATCCTCCGAGCCTAATTTATGACCTATCATCATCAAAAAGCGCTTTTGCGAAATCCGCAGGATTAAATTCCTGCAAATCATCTATACCCTCTCCCACTCCGACAAACTTAACGGGGATTTCCTGTTCACGCGAAATTGACACTACAATTCCGCCCTTTGCCGTACCGTCAAGCTTTGTAAGCACTATGCCGGTAATATCAGCCGCCTCGCCGAAAAGCTTTGCCTGGCTGACTGCGTTTTGTCCCGTCGATGCATCAAGCACAAGCAATGTTTCACGTGAGGATTCGGGCAGTTCACGGCTTATTACACGGTTTATTTTTTCCAATTCCGCCATAAGATTCTTTTTGTTATGCAGTCTGCCGGCAGTATCGCATATCAATATATCCGCATTTCGTGCTTTTGCCGCCGTGCATGCATCAAATACCACCGCTGCCGGATCGCTGTTTTCTTGGTGTTTAATTATATCGCAGCCGCACCGTTTTGCCCAGACATCAAGCTGGTCTATGGCAGCCGCTCTGAATGTATCGGCTGCGGCAAGGAGGACATTCTTCCCCATCGCTTTATAATGAGCGGCAAGCTTTCCTATACTGGTTGTTTTTCCGACTCCGTTCACTCCTATAACAAGAACAACCGCCGGCTTGTTTTCAAGCTGCATCGAAAAATCGCGCTCGGATAATATTTCCGCAATAACCTCTTTAAGCTCCTGCTTTACAAGATTACCGTCGGTTATATGCGTAAGCTTCACACGCTTTCTCAATTCCTCAATAATATAGCCTGAGGTTTCAACTCCCATATCAGCCATAATCAAAGCTTCTTCAAGATTTTCAAAAAGCTCCTCATCAACCTTTACAAATACACTGAAAACCTCATTCACATGCTCGGCAATAGCGCCGCTTGTTTTTTTCAGTCCCGCTTTCAGTTTTTCAAAAAAACCCATTTATTTCACCTACTTAACCAAATCTTCTTCCACATCGTCAATTTTAAGCGACAGCAGCTTTGACACACCCTTTTCCTGCATGGTAACTCCGTACAGAATATTTGCCGCTTCCATGGTACCGCGTCTGTGTGTTATTACAATAAACTGCGTCTGATCTATATAATTTTTAAGATATGTGGCAAATCTTGAAACGTTTACATCATCCAGTGCGGCATCTATCTCATCGAGAATACAGAACGGAGTCGGCTTAACCCGTAAAATCGCAAACAGCAGAGCTATTGCTATAAACGATTTTTCACCGCCCGAATACAGGTTTATATTCTGCAAGCCCTTTCCCGGCAGCTGAACATCAATTTCAATACCGCTTTCAAGCATATTTTCGGGATCTGTAAGCGACAGCTGACCCCGTCCGCCGCCGAACAGCTCTGTGAATACACTTGCAAAGCTCTCGTTTATCTCCTTGAACTGCTTGCCGAAATGCTCCTGCATAAGCTCCTGCATCGATTCTATAATCTGATTCAGATTTTCCTTGGATTTTTCAAGGTCACTTTTTTGTCCTGTCAAAAATTCGTACCGTTCCTTGACAGCCTTGTATTCTTCGATTGCGTCCATATTTACGCTTCCCAAAGACTTAATTCCCGACTTCAGCTCGCTTAAACGCTTAAACGCTTCTTTCTCGTTCTCGACTTCCGCCCTTACCTCTTCTGCCGACGAATAGGTAAGCTCATAATCCTCCCACAAACGGTTAAGAATATTCTCGCGTTCCGTATTAAGCTTCTCGCGCCGCGATTCCAGACGTGACAATTCCTGCTGTAACTGCAAAAGCTTGTCCGTCAAATCGGTTTTTGAACTCTGTATACCCTTTAATGTGTCGGCAATATCGGACTTTTCTTTGTCGATAATCTCAATCTGCGCCTTGTATTCCTCCGATTGATTTTTTATCTCATCTATATGCTTTAACTTTTCTTCTTTTTCAAGGCTCAGTGCCTTGCTTGTATCCGCTATGGAAATTTTGTCATTTTCCTTTGCAGCGATTTCATTTTCCGCCGCAGCAATCTCGCTTTTCATGCTTTCAATGTTTGCATTGTTAAGCTGAATATCCTTTTGCATGGAAGCAAGCTTCATTGTCTGCTCCATAAGTGCATTTGACTTGTTTTCCTTTTCCGCGGTTACCGCGTCATATTCCTCACTCAATGTCTCCAGTTTTTTATTAAGCTCCTCCGATTCTTTCTCCAAAGAGCGCACCTTTGACAAAAGCGCCGCAATTTCATCCGATGACGATGACAGGTTTGCTTCAAGCTGTTCCAGCTCCGAACGGTAACTCTTCTCGGCATCACCGTCCGACGACAAGCCTTTTTTCAAATGCTCGCATGTATTTTCAAGCCTTAAAATTTCGTCCTCGTACTCACGCATAAGCGGCATGTATGAGGAAAGCTGATTATTAACGGTTTTCAAACTGTTCTGTGCGGTTTCGGATTTTTCTTTTACCGAATTAAGGTCTCCCGAAAGCTTTGAAATTTCCGTTCCGAGTGTTTTGATTTCCGCAGCACGCGATAAAAATCCGCTCTGCTTATTCGCACTTCCTCCCGACATTGAACCTCCGGCATTTAAAATGTCGCCGTCAAGCGTTACGGTTTTAAACTTATATCCGAATTCACGGCTTACCGCGATTGCATTGTCGATGTTGTCAAACACCGCCACTCTGCCGAGCAGACTTTTCATGATACCGTCATACTTTTTGTCATAGCTTATAAGCTCATATGCCATACCGACATATCCCGTGCATCGGCTTACCTCTTTCGCATTATCCAGAGTTCTGCCGTGTACCGAAGTAATCGGCAGGAACGATGCACGTCCCGATGCCGTTTTTTTAAGGTATGCAATTGCCGCCTTTGCGTCCTCCTCGGATTCGACAATGATATTCTGCATTGCACCGCCCAATGCGTTTTCAATCGCAACGGCATAATCCTTATTAACATCAATAAGTCCCGAAACGGTGCCGTAAATTGCCCTGCGCTTGAGTTCATCGGCTTTTAATACGGCTTTTACGCTCCTAGCAAATCCGGCATAATCATTTTCCATACCTTCAAGCATACGCTTTTTTGAGCTTTTAGCCTGATACTCCGCATTAATCGAATTCTGAGAGCTGTTAAGTGCCGCAATTTCGCGGTTAAGCTCCGCCGCCTTTGCTTGCTGTGTTTCGACCGATTTCTTAATCTTTGCAAGCTTTTCTTTTTTGATTTCGATTTGCTTTGTATCCTCTTCGATTGCCGCACGCGTGTTTTCCACGCCCTGTTTATAGCTTTGAATTTCCGCCTCAACGGCATTCCTGCGTTCCAGATAGCTTGCGCGCAGATTTTCTATACCTGTGATTTTTGCTTTTTCCGATACTGCCTCATTCAGCTTTTCATTTGCCGAAACGCGATACTCCTCAATCTCGGACAAAAGCTTTTCCTGCCTTGAATTTATATCGCTGCCCTCTGCCTTTACGGCATCGAATACAGCGCCTATTTCTTCCGCCTCCGATTCGATTCTTTTGTTTTCTTCCTCCAACCCGGCTATAGTGTTTCTGCGTTCCTCGTTTTTTGATTTGAGCTGCAATATTTCGCGGTCAATACGTTCAAGCATTGACGTATTGTTTTTGATATTGTTTTCGGCAATGGAAATTTCTTTTTCCGCCGACATCTTCGCCGACTCGTTTTCCATGAGGCGGTTATTGTTTTCGGCTCTTTCCTCGTCGCATTTCTTTTGTTTGTCGTAAAGCTCCGTTATTTTAGCCTCTGTTTCGGAATCCTGCGATCTTAAATCGCTCAGCTCTCCGTCCGCTGCGTTATACAGCTTTTCCGTTTCCTCGCATGATACCTTGTTCTTTTCAAGGGTAATCATGCTTAAATTAATATCAAGGGTTTTATATTCACCGTAAAGCTCCAGATATTTTCTTGCTTTTTCGGACTGATTTTTCAAAGGATTAAGCTGTCCCTCAAGCTCCAGTGTTATATCATTTATACGGACTAAATTTTCCTCCGTGTTTGCAAGCTTTTTCTGCGCTTCGTCCTTTTTATACTTATATTTTGATATACCTGCCGCTTCCTCAAACAAAGAACGTCTGTCCTCCGCTTTGGTGGATAAAATCTGCGACACGTTTCCCTGACCTATTATAGAATATCCGTCTTTTCCCAGACCTGTGTCCATAAAAAGCTCATGTATATCCTTTAAACGGCAGTTGGCTTTATTTATCTGATAAACACTTTCACCGCTTCTGAACAAACGGCGCGTTACCGTCACCTCGTCAAAATCTATATTAAACACATGCGTACTGTTATCAAGAACAAGGCTTACCTCAGCATAGTTTACGGGTTTTCTTGTTTCCGTACCGGCAAAAATTACGTCCTGCATGTTTGAACCGCGCAGAGATTTTGCACTCATTTCACCGATAACCCAGCGTATCGAATCCGATATATTGCTTTTTCCGCTGCCGTTCGGGCCTACTACCGCCGTGGCACCGTTTACGAAATCAAGCACCGTTTTATCCGCAAAGGATTTAAAGCCCTGAATCTCAAGTCTTTTTAATAACAAACGCATCTCACCTCTCTTTTTTTCAAATTATCATCACCGTGTATGCTTATGATTGTACCTTCCTTTTCAAGCGCAAGGATATTTCTGCGCCTGTTTCCCACAGCCTTTGATATTTCTTTCGGATTTACAAATACCTCCGCTTTTTTCACATTTTTTAGCTTTTCTTTTAAAATATCAAGATAAATGCTGCTTTCCACAAGCTCTCTGAAAGAGCTGTGTACCGGACCTGCCGTCACCGAGCCGTGTTCGCATATTTCATCGGTTGACTGCAAGCCTATTCTTATTACGGTTATATTTTCTTTTTCAAACATAACAAGCAGCTTCTTGCAAAGGTTTACCGCTTCATCAACAGTCTGCGGCCTATATTCACCGTCAAAATACATATCCTCCAAACAAGTATCCTTTATAACAAGCGTAGGGTAAATCCTTACTATATCCGGCTTTAAGGCTATAAGCTTTTTCGCCGTTTCCATGGATTTTTTATCCGTATCCGACGGCAGCCCCGTCATCATCTGAAGTCCGAGCTTAAACGGATATTGCCGTATCAGCCTTACCGCCGCCTCGACCTGCTCCGCCGTATGCCCTCTGTTTGATGCTTTAAGCACCTCATTATCCATAGACTGCACACCCAGCTCAATCGTTGTGACGCCGTATTTTTGCAGATTTTCAAGAATTTCGGTATTAATATAATCGGGGCGTGTAGACAGCCTTATGCCGTGTATACGTCCCGCATCGGAAAATTCTTTTGCCGCCGCCAGCAGTGCACTCTGTTCCTCAATCGGTATTCCCGTAAAGCTGCCGCCGAAAAATGCTGCCTCTACGATACAGTCTGTCCGCGGAAGTGTTTTAAGGGCATTTTCAATAATCTCATGCGCATCATCTGCCGTAACCGAAGCGGGTTTCCCCGTTATGCGCCTTTGATTGCAGAATACGCAGTCAAACGGGCAGCCGCGGTGCGGCACGAATATCGGAATATTATATGTTTTCATGCTTTGTTTTTAGCTTCTCTTTTTCTTACGGGCTTTTCCGACTTTTCCTGCTTCTTCTGAATTTTTTTCAGCGCCAGCCTTGCTGCATGCTGTTCCGCGTCTTTCTTGCTTCTTCCCATTCCGCTGCAAATCACTTCACCGTCTATAAGCACCTCTACGGAAAAGCTTTTATTATGATCCGCTCCCGTTTCCGCAATTGTCTGATATGTCACCTTGCCGGTATTGCCTTTCTGCATTTTTTCCTGGAGCATTGTTTTATAGTCCTCATACCCCTTGCCTGCCAGTACATCGTCAATACTGCTGTGCATAAGGTCAAGCACCCACTGCTTTGCAAAATCCATTCCCGCATCAAGGAATATTGCCGCCAGAACCGCCTCAAATGCATCCGACACGATTGACGGACGCTGATTTCCGCCGCTTGCCGCCTCACCTTTTCCGAGACGTATGTATTTATTAAGCGATATTTTCTTTGCCAGTGATGCCAATGACGCCTCACACACCAATGTTGCGCGGAATTTTGACAAATCGCCCTCTTTTACCCAAATAAGTCTTTTGAAAATATGCTCGCTTATGATTACGCTCAAAACCGAGTCACCCAAAAATTCCAGTCTTTCATTGTCACGTACATTATTTTCATTAGCATATGAGCTGTGTGTAAGCGCTGTTTCGAGAAGGTCCTTGTTCTTAAACTCATAGCCTATTTTCTTTTCACATTCTAACATTCCAATCTCTCCTTTGATATGTAATATGTGCTTCTCTTAACGTCAAGCCGGAAAGTTTTACCGCTAAGAGAAATACATATGATATAACGACCTTAAGAGGATACGCAAGGTATCCTCTTAAGGTTATTTTTAATCTTCATATTTTTTTAATACAACAGTGGCGTTATGACCGCCGAAGCCAAGCGAGTTAGACATTGCATAACGTATTTCGCCGTTTCTGCCTTTGTTGGGAACAATATCCAGATCGCAGTCGGGATCGGGATTTTCATAATTTATCGTTGCCGGGATATATCCGTCCGAAATTGCTTTTGCGCAGATTATAGCCTCAACCGCACCTGCCGCACCGAGCATATGTCCCGTCATGGATTTTGTGGAGCTTACCGCCGTTTTATATGCCGCTTCTCCCAATGCCTCCTTTATTGCTTCCGTTTCAAAGTGGTCATTATATTTTGTTGATGTTCCGTGTGCATTGATGTAATCTATTTCATCGGGTGAAACACCTGCATCCTTTATGGCAAGCTTCATAGCCATTGCACCGCCCTCACCGCCGGGTATGGGGCTTGTAATATGGTATGCATCGTCCGTAGCACCATAGCCTACAACCTCGCATATTATGTTAGCGCCGCGCTTTTTCGCATGTTCAAGCTCTTCAAGCACCAGCATGCCGGCGCCCTCGCTCAGAACAAATCCGTCACGCTCCGCATCGAACGGTCTCGATGCATGCTTGGGATCATCATTTCTTGTCGACATTGCTTTCATATTGCAGAACCCTGCAAATGCCGTAGGACTTACGGCTGCCTCCGCACCGCCTGTAATTATGACATCGTTTGCGCCGTACTGTATATGTCTGAATGCATCGCCTAACGCATTTGTTCCCGATGCACATGCGGTAACAACGTTTTCATTTACACCCTTTGCACCGAATTTTATGGCAATATGGCATGCTGCCATATTTGAAATCATCATCGGAATAAAGAACGGACTTACTCTGCCCGGTCCTTTTGCCATAAGGTTTTCATGCTGTTCCTCAAAGGTGGTAATTCCGCCGATACCCGAGCCTGTTACAACTCCGACTCTCCACGGGTCCTCCTTTGTCATATCCAGTCCCGAATTTTTTACTGCCTCTGTTGCGGCAATCAAAGCAAACTGCGCATATCTGTCCATTTTACGCACCTCTTTGCGTTCTATGAAATCCTCAACGTTAAGATTTTTAACCTCGCCGGCTATCTGTGTTTTATAACCCGATACATCAAAATGTGTCACCTTATCTATTCCGCAGACTCCGTTTTTTACGGACTCCCACATTGCCGGCACATCATTTCCTATCGGTGTCACCGCACCGATTCCAGTTACTACAACCCTTCTCATAATTTTCCTCCGGTTTTCTTATTTTATCCTGATTTGTTATTTATATAAAAAGGCTTTAAAGCCCTTAATCTCTTTTTTTGAGTGTCTGAGGCACGGAGAACGCATTAAAGCGTTTCTCCGTGCTTTTACACGCTTATTTACGCATTTTCCTTAATATAGTTAACTGCGTCACCTACGGTGCTGATTTTTTCAGCCTGTTCATCAGGTATTTCAATATCGAATTCTGTTTCAAGGCCCATTATTAATTCAACCAAATCCAGTGAATCCGCACCCAGGTCATCAACGAATGAAGCCTCCGGTGTTACCGTGCTTTCATCAACGCCGAGCTGATCAACTATTACTGATTTTACTCTTTCAAATTCTCCCATTCTTAGCACCCCCTTTCAGTGATGTATACGGGCAAACATAAAACCATAATCTTACTCTGCCCGATAATGTATATATTATCCATACGGAAATATATTCTATTATATTACATCAACAGCCCGCCGTCAACACTTATTATTTGACCTGTGATATAATTTGACATATCCGATGCCAAAAATGCGGCTGTATCGGCGATTTGCTCTGCCGTTCCGAATTTTCCGAGCGGTATCGCATCAAAATATTTCTGCTTTACGCTGTCATCAAGGGCATCGGTCATTGCGGAGGATATAAAGCCCGGTGCAACACCGTTGCAGCGTATTCCTCTTGACGCAAATTCCTTTGCCGTTGTTTTTGTAAGTCCTATCAGTCCTGCCTTTGATGCCGAATAGTTTGCCTGTCCGACATTTCCCATAATTCCCACTACCGAGGTTATGTTTATTATCGAGCCGCTGCGCTGCTTCATCATCGGGCGTGCAACGGTCTTTATGCAGTTAAACGCACCTTTAAGGTTTATGTCCATAACCAAATCCCAGTCCTCCTCGCTCATACGGAGCATGAGTCCGTCACGGGTTACGCCTGCGTTGTTTACAAAAATATCAATTTTTCCGAATTCCTTTACCGCGGTGTCAACCAAAAGCTTTACATCTTCTATGTTTCTGACATCACCCTTTACGGTGATTGCCTTTACACCAAGCTTTTTTATTTCTTCGCAGGTATCATCCGCATAATCGGACTGCGCAATATCATTTATAACGATATTTGCGCCGAGTGTTGCAAACTTTACCGCAATCGCCTTGCCTATTCCGCGTCCGCTGCCTGTTATAACCGCTGTTTTTCCCTCAAGAAGTTTCATAAGTACACGTCCTTTCTCAAGCGCCGAGCGCCTCAAGTGTTTTTTCAAGTGATGCCATATCCTCTACATTTAAAATTACCGCTCCCGGTACGGTCTTTTTCACAAAACCGCTCAATGCCTTTCCCGGACCGATTTCCACAAAGGTGTCAACTCCGTCCGCCGCCATTCTTCTGATTGTGTCCTCCCACAATACGGAGCTTGAAACCTGCTCCTTTAACAGCGGTTTTATGTCTGCACTGCTCTTTATATAATCTGCCGTAACATTCGCTATAACCGGAATCTGCATATCGTGTATATTAACGTTTTCCAGCTCTTTTGCAAGCTTTTCGCCTGCGCCTTTAAGGAGCGCACAGTGGAACGGAGCCGATACCGCCAGCATAAGCGCACGCTTTGCGCCCTTTGCCTTTGCTATTTCACAGCATTTTTCAACAGCCGCCTTGTCGCCGGAAACAACGATTTGTCCCGGGCAGTTGAAATTTGCACCCGTGCACACACCTAAATCGGATGCTTCCGCACAGCACGCTCTTACCTCGTCTGCCGACAGCGCAATTATTGCCGCCATGGCGCCTTTCCCCTCGGGGACTTCCTCCTGCATATATTTTCCTCTTTTTCTTACCAGCTTCACACCGTCCGTAAAATCAAGCGACCCCGAAGCAATATGAGCCGTATATTCACCGAGACTTAAGCCTGCGGTAACGTCCGGTTTAATGCCTTTTTCCTGTAAAATCCGCAATGCCGCCGTACTCATGGTTACAATTGCCGGCTGAGTATTCTCCGTAATCATAAGAGTCTCGCTGCTGCCGTTCCATATCATGTCCTTAACATCAAACCCCAATGCCGCCGATGCCTCATCAAATACTTTGTCGGCGCATGCAAAGCTTTCAGCCAAGTCCTTTCCCATTCCGGGCTTCTGAGAACCCTGTCCTGCAAATAAAAATGCCAGTTTACCCATATTATTAACCCTTTCTTTATGTTATTTCAGCTTTTCTCCGATAGCTTCGAGCAAATCTTCAATGCCGTCGAAGTAGCTTTTGATTATGTCCGCACACGGCTCTATTTCATGTACCATTGCCGCCGACTGTCCCGCCATAAGCGAGCCTGTCTCGACATCGCCGTCCTGAAACGCACGTCTTAAGCCGCCCACACCGAGCTTTTCAATTTCCTCAAACGGCGCATTTTCCTTTTCAAGTCTTTCATATTCTTTGGTAAGCTTATTTTTCAAAGCTCTTACGGGTGCGCCTGCCGAACGTCCCGTTACGACGGCATCTCTGTCCTTTGCCTTAATAACCGCCTGCTTGTAATTATCATGAGCGATACACTCCGTTGAGCATATAAATCTTGTACCGACCTGTATTCCGTCCGCACCGAGCGCAAATGCCGCTGCCGTACCTCTTTTATCCGCAATACCGCCTGCCGCAACAACAGGAATATTTACCGCGTCGGCTATCTGCGGAACAAGCACCATTGTGGTGAGCTCGCCTATATGACCGCCCGATTCCGTACCCTCTGCGACAATTCCGTCCACACCTGCCTTTTCAAGGCGCTTCGCCATAGCCACGCTTGCTACAACAGGAAGTATTTTTATACCCTTTTCCTTTAACGGTTCAATATATTTTCCCGGATTTCCGGCACCCGTTGCAACAACGTCCGGTCTTTCCTCCAAAACAACCTGCATTACTTCATCGGCAAACGGAGACATAAGCATCACATTCACACCGAAAGGCTTATCGGTGAGCGACTTGCATTTTCTTATCTGCTCTCTTACCGCCTCCGCGGGAGCGCCGCCTGCCGCAATAATTCCGAGACCGCCGCCGTTCGAGACCGCCGCCGCAAGCTCCGCCGTGGCAACCCATGCCATTCCGCCCTGAATAATCGGGTATTCGATATTCAATAATTTACATAATCTCGTGTTCATAATAAACCTCCTTTAAAAAGTCAGCACCGCCGCAGCATACGTAAGTCCGCCGCCGAAACCAACAAGCACTATCTTATCGCCTTTTTTGACAATTCCCTTTTCCGCCGCCTCGCAAAGCGCAACGGGAATACACGATGCCGATGTGTTGCCGTACTTATGCAGTGTATAATATATTTTATCCTTTGAAATTCCCATTCGCTTTACCGCACTGTCAACAATTCTGTAATTTGCCTGATGCGGTACCACAAGACTTATATCCGACCAGTCAAGTCCTGCTTTGTCAAGCACTCTATGTGATGAATCCGCCATTGCTTTAACCGCAAATTTCATTACGGACTGACCTGCCATCCATATGGTTTCTTTTCTTCCGCTCACGCGCTTTTCGATTTCTTCTTCATCATTGCGGTACGCAAGCATGGTAAGCGCATCTCCGCCCGATCCGTCGGCTCCCATTTCAACCTCAATAATTCCCGGCTCGTCCGATGCCGACAGCACCGCTGCGCCCGCAGCATCGCCGAACAGTATGCATGTTGCTCTGTCCTTATAGTCCGTTGCCTTGCTCAATACATCGGCAGCTACAATAAGAATGTTTTTATATGTGCCGTTTTCAATAAACTGCTTTGCTATCATAAGTCCCGACACAAACCCCGAGCATGCCGTATTGTAATCGAATGCCGCCGCATTTACCGCTCCGATTTTATGCTGAACCACGCACGCGCATGACGGTGTAAAATAATCGGGAGTTACCGTTGCAAGCATTATAAGGTCAATTTCCTCCGCATTCATTCCTGCGTTCTTTAATGCTGCCTGTGCAGCTTTCGCCGCCATATCCGTTGTATATTCATCATCGGCGCTTATTCTTCTTTCCTTAATCCCCGTGCGTCTTACTATCCATTCGTCATTTGTATCGACAATGCTTTCCATATATGCATTATCATATATTTTTTCGGGGAGGTATTTTCCCAAGCCCTTTATTCTTGCATATGCCATTATGAATTTTCCTCCGTTCCATTCAAATATTGTGCTATTTCCTCCGTCACACCCGTAGCTGCAAATTTTTCCGCCTGTTTTATGGCATTAAAAACCGCCAAGGCATCTGATGAACCGTGACCTTTGATTACAGGCCTCTTTGTCCCCAAAAGCGGCGCTCCGCCGTATTCTCGATAGTCCATTGATTTTTTGAATTCATTTATTCCGCGGTACACGAACAGCGCTCCCAGCTTGGTAAACAGACTTTTTTTGAATATACCCTTAATTCTCTGTCCCACAACATGTCCCATGCCCTCAACGGTTTTTAAAATAACGTTTCCGACAAAGCCGTCACATACTATTACGTCCGCTGTGCCCTCCATAACGTCTCTGCCCTCGATATTTCCTATAAAATTAACGGGAGCATTCTTTAAAAGAGGATATGTTTCCTTTGTAACCTCGTCGCCCTTGCCTTCCTCCTCGCCGTTTGACATAAGCCCTACCTTGGGAAGCGTTACACCCATAACATTTTTCATGTACACACTGCCCATAACCGCAAACTGCAAAAGGTTTTCCGGGCGGCAGTTTGTGTTTGCCCCCGAATCAATCAGCATTTTGGGACCCTTTGCCGTAGGCAAAAGCGCCGCCAGTGCCGGGCGCTGCACACCCTTTATTCTGCCTGCAATAAGCAGCCCCGAGGTGAGTAATGCACCCGTGTTACCCATTGACAGCATCGCATCTCCGGCACCGTCCTTCAGGAGATTTGCCGCCACCACAACGGAAGCGTCTTTTTTGTGCCGAACCGCTTTTACCGGCTCCTCATGGTTTGTTATGACTTCCTCCGCATTTACTATTTCTATTTTATCTTTGCGATATTCAAGCTTTTCAAGCTCACGCTCAATAACCTCACGTTTTCCGACCAGAATTATATCCGGCTCCATTTCGCGGCTTGCCCGCGCAGCTGCCTCAACGGGCGCTTGGGGAGCATTGTCTCCGCCCATTGCGTCAATTATTATTTTCAATGCTTATTCCCTTCCTCCGATTCATTTTCGGGTACCGCCAGACTGAATTTCCCTCTGAACACTTCATGCATATTTGCTTTTATAAATACATGCACGATAAATTCCTTTTCCCTGACACGTATAACCTCCGACCGTGCCACAAGCCGTTCGCCTGCATGAACCTCATGTATATATTTTACATTTGCAACCTTTACAAGCGCAGCTCTTGCCCCGATAACATGCAGCGCAAGATTTTCCGCCAAAGCATATATGCACTGTCCCCTTACTATATCCGTGTTTTCAAACAGCATTGAGCTGTCGGTCTCCAGTATCGAAATTCCGCTGTGCAAAAGATTTATGTCAAGCAGCTCACCATCTGTTGTATTGTTATGCATTCCGTCCTCTGCGGCATTCTTGACTCTTTCGCGATACTCCGCTATTCCCAGCTCTGCCCTGTCAAATCTTATTGTAGATACACTGACCTTGCATGCCCTCGCCAAATCCTCATCTTTAAGAAACGGATTTTTTCTTACAGCCTCGGCTATAAACTCATGACGCGCTTTTTTCATTGTTTTTCGCACTTTTTTCCGCCTCCCCGACAAAATTAGCAACAATTATTAGTAGCTGGTACTAAATATAAGTTGATTATATAACATCTACACTCGTTATTCAATAGCACGGTTGCATTTGTATTATGGCATCAACTGTGCTTCCCG
>CAJKHT010000043.1 GCA_905199755.1 uncultured Eubacteriales bacterium
AAAGTTTTTTTGGTTATATATACATTTTACAACATGATGTCAATATGCTCTTTTTCTTTTACCCCAACATTTATTATACAACCAAAAAAGAATTGACTTTCGACCAGTACATGATATTTATTAAGGACTATATGAGCATAGCCGATACAAAGCAAAAGGAGATGATAAAAACGGACGAATACAAAAAGGCCGATTATGATACCAAAGAAAAGCAATTAACAAAGGCTCGTTCAGACGCTAAGAAAAAAGCTGTGCAAAATATCATGAGCAAAACAAAATAAAAAACTTATAAACCTATACAAGGGCGTAATTGATATTGCGCTCTTGTATATTCACCGCATATTAATTAACGCTTTTGAAAGGATATTCTTGTTTTAATAGTTAAATGTAGTCATAAATAAAAATCTCCGTAGCAGAATTAACTGCTGCGGAGATTTACTACTATCGCAAACACAAAAAGTTCGGATAATACTGTTATGGTAGCGGTAACTAGATTCGAACTAGTGACACTGCGGGTATGAACCGCATGCTCTAGCCAACTGAGCTATACCGCCATGCAACATTAATATTATACTCGTTTTCCAAGCATTTGTCAAGACTTTTTTACCAAAAAAATAAATATTTTTTCATTTTTTTGATGAGGCTGTTTAAAAAGTCAATTGACTTTTTAAACAGCCTTAACTTTTTCAAGGGGATAGAAAAAAGTTTTTTAACATCCCCTTTACTTCAGTATTTCTTTAAATCTTGTATATGCCTTATCCCATTCGCCGGAGGATTTCGGTTCATAGTGCTTTATATCAAATGAATTTGCTATCGCTTCACGCGCTTTTGCCAAACCCTCTATCTCGCCCAATGCCATAAACTGCACGGCAATATTGCCGAGAGCCGTAGCCTCAACAGGGCCTGCCGTAACGATGCAGTCACATGCATCAGCCGTCATTGAGCAAAGCAGCGGATCCTTCGTGCCGCCTCCGACAATGTGTATTCCGCCGAAAGTCTTTTGGGTAATATCACGCAGATTTATATATGCATGCTTATATTTCAGCGCAAGGCTTTCATAAATGCATCGCATAATTTCACCGATACTCTGCGGCACATACTGTCCTGTTCTTTCGCAGAAGCTCTGCACTCTTGCAGGAATATCACCCGGTTTTCCGAATTCGGGACTGTCCGGATTTATAAAGCATCTGAACGGCTCACATTTAAGCGCCGCCTGTTCCAAATCATTGAAGCTTAAATCCTGTCCCTGCTTGATCCATGTGCGTCTTGATTCCTGAATAAGCCACAATCCCATTATATTTGTAAGAAAGCGTATACTTCCTCCGTAGCCGCCCTCATTCGTGTATGATGCTGCAAGTCCCTTTTCGGATATAACAGGCTCCGAAAGCTCTGTGCCGAAAAGCGACCACGTACCGCAGCTGATATATACAAAATCCTTTTCCTGTGTCGGAACGGAAACAACCGCCGATGCGGTATCATGAGAGCCTACAGCTATAACCGGTACGGATTTTACTCCCAGCTCGCTGCATACATCTTCCGATAAATTTCCGAGTACCGTTCCCGGAGAAACTATGTCACACAACAGATTTTCGCGTATGCCCGCTTCTTTTAAAAGTTCACGGTTCCAGTCTCTTGTGTAAGGATTTAACATCTGTGATGTTGAAGCTATTGTATATTCGTTTTTCTTCACACCCGTGAGAAAATAATTGAGCAAATCGGGCATAAAAAGCATTTTGTCTGCTTTTGAGAGTGTATCCGGTCTGTACTTTTCCAGATAATACAGCTGATAAAGTGTATTAAAATTCATAATCTGTATGCCTGTTTCCTCATACACCTTTTCGCGGCTTACCGTTTTAAACAGCTCCTCGGGAATATTATCCGTTCTGCTGTCACGATAATGCACGGGATTGCCGATAAGGTCGCCGTTTTCATCTGTCAACCCGAAATCAACCCCCCATGTATCAATGCCTATCGCGTCAAAGCCGCCGGCAAGCTTAGCCTTGACTATACCTTGTTTTATCTGATTAAACAGATACAGTACGTCCCAGTAAAACGTACCGCGCACGGCAACACCGTTATTTTCAAATCTGTGTACCTCGTTAAGCGTGATTTTTCCGCTATCCAGTGAAGCAATAACCGCTCTTCCGCTTGATGCACCGAGGTCGAATGCAAGAACCTTTTTCATGCTTGTATTCCTTTCTGTGCCTTATGCACAAATTGTCCGCAGCAGCAACCGCGGACAATTCACATTATATTTTCACTATTTCTGTTTCAAACTCGTTAAATTTTTTGCGAATTTCCTCATCAGGCTCCGTATCGGTAATAAGGCAGTCAATCTGCTCAAATGACGCAAGCTTTATAAAGCCCACACTGCCCATTTTGCTTTTATCGCAAAGATAATATTTCTTTTCCGCATTTTTAAGCATTTTTTTCTTAATTCCGCATTCCTGCTCGTTGCTTTCAAGAATACCTGCCTCGGCGGTTATTCCCTTGCTTGAAAAGAATACCTTGCTTGCAAAATAATTTTCTTCTATGCTTTTTTCAGCAAGACTTCCCACAAATGACTGATTATCGCTCACCATTCCGCCGACGGCAATCACTTTTATGCCGTCCGTGCCGGCAAGTTCATTTACTATACGGATTGAGTTTGTTATAATCGTCACGTTTTTTAACTGTTTAAGCTCACGTGCCATAAAAAATGTTGTGGTAGACGCATCAAGAAATATTGTGTCGCCGTGCGAAACAAATCTGCATGCCTCTCTTGCCATTTTCTGCTTTGACTCCACATTCAGAAGCTTTCGCTTTTCGAGGGAGGCTTCGTATGTGTTTTCGTTTATCGGTATTGCACCGCCGTGAGTCCGCCTGAGACACTCCTGCTGTTCAAGCTTTTCAAGGTCGCGGCGGACGGTTTCCTCCGTTACACCGAAATCCTTGCTTAGCTTGCTTACCCAGACAGCGCCCTCACTGTTTAAAACTTCAAGTATCTTTTTCTGACGTTCGAGTGCAAACACACATGTTCCTCCTTCCTTTTAACGAATATTTTTTTGATTTACTTATTAAGTTCTTCTATAACCTTTCTGGTTATTCTTGCAACAAGCTCCTCGTCAACGGGCTTGTTCTTTACGCGGTCTGCGCCTACACCCTCGGGAATACCGCCGTTCGGGAAATCTGCCGGGTGCTTGCCGCTCATACCGAATTGTCTTCTTATCTCGTAAAGCTTTTCAACCTGCTCTTTTGAAAATTCTTTCGGGCCGCCCAGCTGATTTGCATGATACAAAAGCTCTGCATAAAACTCTACCGACTCCATTTTGTAATATGCAGTTGTGAGAGAATCACCGTATGTAAGAGCACCGTGGCTTTCCAAAAGCACTGCATCGTAGTAGGGCAGATATTTTTCCACAGCATCGGGTATTTCGGGAGTTGACGGTGTGCCGTACTCCGCAATAGGTACGCTGCCGAGCGAAATTACCGCTTCGGGCATGATAGGCTGTGTAAGCGGAATACCTGCAATTGCAAAGCTTGTGGCATAAATCGGGTGCGCATGAACAACCGAACGTACATCCGGGCGCTTTTCATATACTCTTAAGTGCATTTTTATCTCGGATGACGGTCTGAAACCCTCGTTTGCTTCAAGAACATTTCCCTTTGCGTCAATCTTGCATATAAATTCGGGAGTCATAAATCCCTTGCTCACTCCGGTAGGGGTGCAAAGAAACTCATTGTCCGAAATTTTAACGGAAATATTGCCGTCATTTGCCGCAACCATTCCTCTGTTATAAATTCTTTTTCCGATGTCACAGATTTGCTGTTTGATTTCGTATTCTGTCATTGTAAGTATGCTCCTTTTATTTCTTTATTTATGATTATATTGTAGCACAACAACAGTTCGGTGTCAATATGTTTTTGTGGTTTTTTCTTTTTTTATGTTTGTTTTTCTGCGATTGGGCGGCAGGCACAGAATGTATAAAACGCACCTATGGGAGTACGATTGTGAACCGCTCTCCAAAAGTCAGACCAAAAATCTAACGATTGGGAGGTTGGTTCATGTACTTCATGGTGCGTTATGCTTAATATGCAGGCTTTAACACTCCTCCGCCGAAAAGCGGTATTGTTTTTCCGTCAAGCCATTTATTGCCCGGTGCACCCGGATCGTATGTTATATTATGTCCGTTTGTGTTTATATTTCCGCATTGTGCATCTTCGTTTTCGAATACCGTCACATATGAATCCGCACTCAGTTCCCATGTGCTGTCCGCACTTAACGATATATTCATTGCACCTGTATAGTTTGCGGGATTCAGGGCTCCGCTGTACAATGATTTTGCTTTTAGGTTCATCGTTACCGAACTTATTCCGTCCGTCACAATATCACCGGAAAGCTTTTGGTTTTGTGCGTTAATCACAGCATGACCGCCGTTTGAGCCATCATTTCCCCATTTATCCGCCATTGCTTTTAAAAGCACTCTGCCCGACGGCAGAGATATATCGGAGGCTTCGAGCGTGATTTCCGCATCGGTATTCGTCACAAAGAAAACGGAATCACCGTCGGACGCTATATTTGTCTTAAATGCCGAAAAAAGCCCTGTTCCGTCTTTTGTGTTGCCGTTTTCGCTGTTGAAAATCAGTATTCCTTTGCCCGACAATGTGCTGCTGTTTGCGGACACGCTGCCCGTGCCGTCAATAGCGGCGGAGTAAGCCTTTGCAAGGCTTACCTTTGTATTGTTAAGCGTAACCCGACCGGCGGAATATATTCCGGGAGACATTTCATTTCCCGTAACTATGTACAAGCCGTCGCCGGTAATGCTGCTGCCGTCAAATGCTCTGATTGCAGGCGCATTTGCACCCTCCGCAGACATACGTGTGTTGGAAATATTCATGACAGCACTGCCTGCTGCCGCAGCAGCAGACGAGCCGCTGCCGGTCGCCGCAAGCGCCGAACCCGAAATATTGACAATCGAATTTCCGTCGGCAAAAACCGCATCGGCATTTTCCGCGCCCGAAAGTACGGACACATTCGTAAGCGATGCATTTGAGCTTTTTATTGCAAGAGCGGCATTTAATCCGCTGTATATGCTGTTTTCGGGAACGGTTGACTCTCCGCTCCTTTTTGTCAGAGTGACACCGTTTGCCGTATATGAGGAATTTTCTGCCCATACCACACTCTGATTGACTTCATCGGCATAGTACTGCTTCATGTTTTCCTGTGTATCGGAGGTTATTTTTACAGCGGCTTTCATTGAATTAAGAGCGGCTTCCTTTGCGGCATCCTCCGCTTCTCTGACCTTTTCCATGTTATAAAACATGACTGCCAGCTGCGCTCTTGTCATTTCGTCCTTTGGCATAAATTTGCCGCCGTCACCGTGAATTATACCCATTTTTGTGAGTGTTGCCGCGGCATTTACCTTGTCCCATTTTATTTTATCCGCGTCCGAGTAATATTGTGCGGCATTATCGCAGAACTGCTCCTCGGTTATGCCGGACGTGTTGTATATTGCGTTGTATATCAATCCTGCGGCTTCCTCGCGCGTGATTGCTCTTTCGGGTTCAAATGTTTCGTCCTCATATATCTTCTGCGCTTTTATTCTGAGTATTGCGTCCGCATAGTATGAATCATACGGTACGTCGCTGTAATTCAGCCCGTATGTTTCTTCAAGGCTGAAGTACCTTGACAAAAGCATTGCAAAATCACCGCGTTTCATGTATGTGCCGGGTGAAAACTCGGTTTCGGAAACTCCCTTTATGACACCCATCTGCGACAGTACATTGACGCTTTGCTGCGCCCATTCGTAATTCTTCATATCGGTAAAGCCTGCGGCATATACATGCATACCCGTTACCGTTGCTGCCGCAAGCACGGCGGCTGTAATTCTTTTCATTCCGTACCTTCCTTTTGCCCTCTGCTTTGGCTTTCAAGCCAGACTATAAGTACCGATACATCGGCAGGGGAAACCCCCGATATTCTCGATGCCTGCCCCAAGGATTTCGGGCGAACCTTATTTAGCTTCTGCCGTGCCTCCAGTCTCAATCCGTGAATTTCGCTGTAGTCCTGATTTTCGGGCAGCAGCTTTCTTTCTGTTTTCTTAAACTGCTCTGCCTGTGCTATCTGGCGGTCGATATAACCCTTGTATTTTATCTTTATTTCCGCTTCCTCGCATATATCCGCCGAAAGCGCTTCTCTGCCGCTGTCTATAGGCGCGAGCTTTTCGTAGTCAAGCTCGGGACGCTTTAATAAATCGCTGAGTACAATTCCGGTCTTTACAGGAGTGGAATTGTATTGTTCAAGCAGCGGATTTGCCGTTTTCGGTGGAATTACCGCAGCTTCTATACGCTTGATTTCTTTTTCGATAAGCGCCATCTTGTTTTTGAAAGCGGCATACCGTTCTTCGCTTATAAGTCCTACACGGTAGCCGAACGGGGTAAGGCGTTCATCGGCATTGTCCTGTCTTAACAGCAGACGGTATTCGCTCCTTGATGTCATCATTCTGTAAGGCTCGTTTGTGCCTTTTGTTATAAGATCGTCTATGAGTGTTCCTATATAACCGTCAGAACGGCTAAGAATAAGGGGTTCTTCACCCTTAAGCTTAAGTGCTGCGTTTATACCGGCAACGAGTCCCTGCGCTCCTGCCTCCTCATATCCCGAGGTGCCGTTAAACTGTCCTGCGCCGTACAGTCCCGGAATATCCTTAAATTCCAGCGTTGCATAAAGCTGCTGCGGATCGCAGCAATCATATTCGATAGCATATGCACTGCGCATAATCTCAACATTTTCCAGCCCCTCAACGCTTCTGTACATTTCAAGCTGCACGTCCTCGGGCAGACTTGTGGAAAAGCCCTGGGCATACATTTCCTTTGTGTCAAGTCCCATAGGCTCTATAAAAAGCTGATGTCTCGGCTTATCCTTAAAGCGCATGACCTTATCCTCAATCGACGGGCAATACCGCGGACCTATTCCCTCAACATAACCGCCGTACATTGCGGAGCGTTCGAGATTATCCATTATTATTCGGTGCGTGCGCTCATTTGTGTAAACCAGATAGCAGGGCACCTGTTCTTTTTCTATATTCTTGTTTTCAAACGAAAACGGGACAATTTTCTCATCGCCCGTTTCAATCTCCATTTTATCGTAATTAAGCGAATCGGCATGTATTCTTGCCGGAGTTCCCGTTTTAAAGCGTCTCAGCTCAATGCCGAGATTTTTCAGATTTTCGCTCAATGCATTTGCCGGAAACATGCCGTCGGGACCGCTTTCGCGCGAATAGCTGCCGATAAGGATTTTTCCGCGCAGATATGTTCCCGTTGCGATTATAACGGCCTTAACCGCATATTCGCTGCCCGTATGAGTCACAACTCCCGAAACATGACCGTCCGTGACCTTAACCTCAACGATTTCAGCCTGCTTCACAAACAGATTTTTCTGCATTTCCACACGTTTTTTCATTTCCGCGTGGTATTTTTTTCTGTCAACCTGCGCTCTTAGGGAATGTACGGCAGGACCTTTGCCGCGGTTAAGCATTTTTGACTGTATAAAGCATGCGTCCGCCGCTTTGCCCATTTCGCCGCCCAATGCGTCTATCTCGCGCACAAGGTGTCCCTTTGCCGTTCCGCCTATGCTCGGATTGCACGGCAGATTTCCTATAGCATCAAGACTTATCGAAAACATAACCGTCTTTATGCCGAGCCTTGCACATGCGAGTGCCGCCTCGACTCCGGCATGTCCTCCGCCTATAACGGCTGCATCATATTCTCCGAGAATCATCTTCTGTCCACCGTATCTTTCTTGTCATTTATGCGCTTTGCCAAATCATCGTCAAAAACAGGCTCGTCATCTGCCGCCGTGATTTCCTCCTGCTCAGACGCACTCTTTTCCTCCGCCGCAACTATTGTTTTCTGCATACATCTTGCCGCATAAAATTCAATAGGAAAGCGTGACAGCGCAAGTCCTATTACCGCCGTTATAATCAGCGCGGCAAACGGATTGCCTATAAAGAAATACGGCAGTACAGATACTCCCACAGCTGTAATTGTAAGCAGAATGTTCATGGGAAGCTTGCCCATGGCAAATATCAGCGCATTTTTGTAAAGCTGCTTAAGGGTACATTTGAACGTAACCATTATCTGATAAATGTAAAAATGCATCCAGGTATATATTATCATGGCAACCACTATTATATAGCATGGTATTCCGAACAAAGTGCTGCCGCCGGAAAACTTGTAATAATAGAACTTAATTGCAACAAATCCCAATATAAGAACAACGGCATCTATAAGCACCACAGCGATTGCCTGCTTAAAATTCTCTTTAAACTTGTCCCAGCCGTCCGAAAAAATCCATGCATGCTGTCTGTTGGTAAAGCATTTCATTATGTACGAATACGAAGCGGAAACGGGGCCGCTGCCCAAAAGCACAAACATCACCGTACCGAGCATTGTATAAATGCTTAAAAGCAGCGTTTGCGCCGTCTCCTGTGCATTTTCCGCCCCGGCAGACTGCACCGTTTCAAGCAGCTTGTCCGGCGTAATGGGGAGTATGAATTGTATTCCTATCACCATCAGCACCGCAATCCACAAAAGACTCGTCAGCATATACATGCAATCCGTACCTATAACCTTTGACAGCTTATGAAACAATATGTCCCAAAAAAGAAAAAAACCTTTCTTTTCCGGCTCGTCCTTTGAAACGCCCTTGCCGGGCTTCATATAATTATTAAAAATACCCATTATCTTCTATCCTTTCGAGTGAGTTACGATTATACACTCATTTTAACACAAAATGCAGTCACATACAATAAAAAAATGCAAAATTCACAAAAAAACTTATTTTTTCTGTCCGATGCTTAAAACATTGCCTTAATGCCTATTATAATGAGAATTGCTCCGCCGAGAATTTCCGCACGGTCGCCGAGCCTTTTTCCCACACCCTCACCTATGAACAGGGCAGCGGTGCTTAAAATAAATGTTGTTGCCGCGATAATCGGTACGGCGGTAAATATCGGAGTTCCCTCCGCCGCAAACGACACTCCGACGGCGAACGCGTCTATGCTTGTCGCAACCGCCTGAAACAGTACGGTTTTAAGCGTAAGGCTTTTTTCTTCGGGACGCTCCTCGTCGGATATTCCCTCACGTATCATATTTATTCCGATAACTCCGAGAATAACCAATGCCACAGACCCCGAAAACCTGTTTATGAAGCTTGCGAAAAAGCTGCCTAAAAAGAATCCGCCTATCGGCATAATTCCCTGAAAAATTCCGAAAGCGGCAGGCAGCAGCATTTTCTTTTTCCGGCTCTGTCCCGGATAAACCATACCGCTCGAAAGACAGACCGCAAATGCGTCCATGCTCAGAGCTATACCTATAAGCAATATTTCCGTAAATGACATAACATCTACCCCTTTTTATAAAAAATCCTATCCCCAATAAGGTTAAACCGACATTAATTATACTTTATTTATATGTTTTTTGCAATAGAATATTGTATATTTTTCTTGATTATGTTAAAATATATCCAGCCTATTAAGAAAAAGGGATTGGATATGAGAGAAATTACGGTTAATGAAAACGATTCGGGGCAGCGTCTTGATAAATTTTTAAGCAAATTCATGCCGCGGCTGCCAAAGAGCATGCTTTACAAAGGACTGCGCAAAAACTGCGTCCGCATAAACGGAAAGCATGTAAAGGACGGCAGTGTTTTTATTCATGAGGGTGATGTGCTGAAGCTTTATTACAGCGATGAATTTTTTGAGGACGGAAAAAAATTCAAGCCGATAAAAAGCAAGCTCGATATTGTTTACGAGGACGAAAATATACTTATTATAAACAAAGAAAGCGGAGTTGTCGTTCATGCCGATGACCGCGGTACGGAAAATACGCTTGTCGCACAGCTGCAAAGCTATCTTTTTGAAAAGGGCGAATACAAGCCCGATGCCGAGCATAGCTTTTCGCCTGCATTATGCAGCCGTCTCGACCGCAACACGGGCGGACTTGTGATTGCCGCAAAAAATGCCGCGGCGCTGCGGATAATAAACGAAAAAATCCGCAGCAGGGAAATTCACAAATTCTATCTGTGCATTACGGAGGGTTATCCGTCCGATAAAGGCACGCTGTCGGGGTATCTTACACGGGGCAATAAAAAGGTAACGGTTTCCGACGAGGAAACACCGCTGTCAAAGCCGGTAAAGCTGAAATACCGTGTCATTGCAAAAAAGCACGGACTGTCTCTTACCGAAGTGGAGCTTATCACGGGCAGAACGCATCAGATTCGTGCGCAGTTTGCGCATATAGGCTGTCCGCTTGCCGGAGATGTAAAATACGGCGGCTCACGCCATGAAAATTATCAGGAGCTTATGAGCTGCCGTATAGAGTTCGGGTTTAAAACCGATGCAGGCATATTAAATTATCTTGCAGGTTCAAGCTTTTCCGTTTCGGCAGATTTTGCCGAAAGCTTTTTAAGTACAAACTGATACAAGTCCTCCGCCGCATTCGGTTTGCCGACATGGCGCACACTTTCCTCCATAAGCTCACACCGCCACGGGCAGCTGAGCAGCTGATACAGTGCTTCGGAGATGGTGTAGCGCTTGTTTACCATTATAACGCAGCCGCTGTTTACGAGAAAATCCATATTTCTGTCCTCCTGCCCGGGCAGAGGATTTACGGTAATCATAGGCAGTCCCTTGGCAAAAGCCTCCGAGGTGGTTAGTCCGCCCGGCTTTGATATTATGAAATCCGACGCGTCCATCATTTCGTTTATGTTTCCGACAAATCCGTATATGTAGATTTCCTTTTTCCAGCGATGCCTTTCGATTGCGGCTTTTATCTTTTTGTTTGAGCCGCATACGCACAAAATCTGAAAATCACCGGGAAATTTGTCCATTTCTATAAGAGTTTTCTTTATATTGCCGTAGCCCATTGAGCCGCTCATTACAAGTATTGTTTTTCTGTTGCTTATTCCGAGCTTTTTTCTTGCCTCCGACTTATCCGTTTTGGTTTCAAACTGCTCGCGTATCGGTATTCCGATAGGAAGTATTTTATCCTCGGGTATGCCTTTTCGCATCATTTCATAAATGAGCATGCGGTCGGGAACGATGTAATAATCGAGCAGAGTGCTTTCCCAGAACGGGTGTATCGTAAAATCCGTTACAATACCCATTGTAGGGCAGTCAATTACTCCAAACTCCGCAAGCTCCGTCATAACCATACATGCAAAGCTGTGTGTACCTATTATGACATCGGGTGCAAAATCCAGGCAGTAGCCTTCAAGCTTTTTCGCAATCATATGCGATGCCATTACAAGTGCCGAATACTTGTCATAAGGCTCGTCCTTCTTATTTAACTTGCCGTAAACCTTTCCGTAAGGAGCGGACAGATACTTTGTTGACAGAAGATACCCCTCCTGTATGGAATTCCCCAAATGTTTGTTTATATATTCAAATATATCAAGCATGACACATTCATGTCCGTTTTTTTCAAATTTTTCTATAATAGCCTTTGCGGTGCTGTGATGACCGTAGCCAGCCTTGACCGATAGTATAAGCGCACGCACAAAAAATCCCCCTCTCTGCATTGACGCTTATTTCATTATAACAGATATTTTTGAATTTAGCAAGCGCTAACATAATTTCGGCGGCAAAAGCATTTGATTTATTGCACATAATGTGTTATACTTAATAAAACCCAATCGGAAAGGAAGATTTTTATGTGGGCATTTGAAAGCGTATTTTATCAGATATATCCGTTAGGCTTCTGCGGTGCGCCGTTTGAGAATGACGGAAAGGAGTCGCACAGGATTTTAAAGGTAAAGGAGTGGATCCCTCATATTCAAAAGCTTGGTGCGGACGCGGTGTATTTTTCGCCCGTTTTTGAATCGGACACGCACGGCTACAACACACGCGACTATAGGAAAATCGACTGCCGTCTCGGTACTAATGAGGATTTTCGCGAGGTATGCGACGCTTTGCATAAAGCGGGCATCAGAGTGGTGCTTGACGGAGTGTTTAATCATGCCGGACGCGGATTTTTTGCATTCCGCGATGTATTGGAAAAACGTGAGAATTCGCGTTACCGTGACTGGTTCTTTATTGATTTTAGCGGCAATTCTCCGTATAATGACGGACTTTGGTATGAAGGCTGGGAGGGGAATTATGACCTTGTGAAATTGAACCTCGGAAATGAGGAGGTTATAAGCTATCTGTTTGACAGTATCAAAATGTGGGTTTCGGAGTTTGGAACAGACGGTTTAAGGCTTGATGTTGCATATTGTCTTGACTGTGGTTTCCTTAAAAGGCTGCGTGCCTTGTGCGATGGCTTTAACCGTGATTTTTTCCTTATCGGAGAAATAATACACGGCAATTACAAGGAGCTTGTAAACGGAGAAATGCTGCACAGCTGTACAAACTATCAATGCTATAAGGGCTTGTATTCAAGCTTTAACACGATGAATATGTTTGAAATAGTACATTCTCTGCTCCACATGTTCGGACCGGAGGACTGGACCGTATGCCGCGGCGAGCATCTTTTGAACTTTGCCGATAATCATGATGTGACGCGTATTGCAAGTATTCTCGAAAATGAAAACCACATAAAACCGCTTTATGCAATGCTGTTCGGCATGCCGGGTATTCCGTGTGTTTATTACGGCAGCGAATGGGGGGCAAAAGCACATAAAAGCGAGGGTGATCCGGCACTGCGAGCATGCTTTGATGCTCCCGTTGAAAATGAACTCACGGAATATATCGGTGCGTTGGCAAAGGCGCACAAGTCGAGCCGTGCGCTTTGCTGCGGGGATTTTAAATCTGTTGTTCTGCAAAACCGCTACTGCATTTTTGAGCGGCGGACAGAGGACGAATGTGTGCTGGTTGCAATAAATGCCGGGGACGATACCGTGACCGCACATTTTGATGCCGGCTGCGGCACTGCGGTTGATTTGATTACAGGCAAAACTCATGATTTCGGCGGAGGAAGCGAGCTGCCGCCGTACAGTGCGCAGTACTGGCTTATGGAAAAAATTTAAAATAAATAATAATATTTCGCTTGACATTTTATAAATAACATGATAAAATAATAACTGTAAGGAAACAGTTTTGGCTGTTTTCTATAGCTGTTTATCTGTGAAGCCGCTCGGCATAAAGCCGGGCGGTTCTTTTTTTTTTGTTTTCAGGAAGCTTCCCGAAAACAAAAAAGGCTGAAATCCGAATTTTGCGGATTTCAGCCTTTTTCATACTTTTTCGGACAAATGACATCACAAAACGGTCTGTGACTTCTTTAGCCTTTTTTATTTGCCCTGATAGCTTTTTACTTTAAGTCTGCTTAAAGCTCTTGCAAGATGAGCCTTTGCGGTGCGGTATTCACGCATGCTGCGTTTTTGCAGCATCTCTTCCTTTGCAACCGCTGCCGCATGCTTGGCACGGTTGGCATCGATTTCCTCGGGACGCTCGGCTGTGTTTACCAAAACAAGCACCGTGTTGTTTTCAATCTTTACAAAACCGCTTGATACGGCAAGTATCTGATTTTCCTGTCCCGGGATTCTGTATGTGAGCGCACCGGGAACGATAGCGCCTATCATATTGCAGTGTTCCGCCAGAATTCCGTACTGACCTCTTGATGACGGGACTACAAGCGATTCGCACGGACCGTTATAAATTATGTTATCCTCTGCAAGAATATTTACTTCAAATTCTTTCATATGAAATCAATCCTTTCCTCTCTTTACGGAGTAAAAGACAGGCTCTTATTATCCCTCGTTCTTGATTTTCTCGGCTTTCTTTATAACGTCGTCAATTGTTCCGGCATTATAGAAAGCAGCTTCGGGATATTCGTCCATTTCACCGTTTATAATGGACTTAAAGCCTCGTATCGTTTCGGACAGCGGTACATATGCACCCGGTATTCCCGTGAATTTTTCCGCTACGTGCATAGGCTGCGAAAGGAAACGCTGTATTTTTCTTGCGCGCGTAACTATTTCCTTGTCCTCGTCACTCAGTTCGTCCATACCGAGAATCGCTATAATATCCTGCAATTCATTGTATTTCTGCAGAATTTCCTGCACTTTTCTGGCTGTTTCGTAATGCTCCTCGCCGACGATGTTTGCTTCAAGAATACGCGATGTTGAGTTTAACGGATCGACAGCAGGATAAATACCCTGCTCGGATATTTTTCTGCTCAGTACCGTTGTTGCATCCAGATGCGTAAAGGTTGTTGCCGGAGCAGGGTCCGTAAGGTCGTCTGCCGGTACATATACCGCCTGAACAGAAGTAACCGAGCCGTTCTGAGTTGAGGTGATACGCTCCTGCAAAGCTCCCATTTCACTTGCCAGAGTAGGCTGATAGCCGACCGCCGACGGCATTCTGCCGAGAAGTGTGGAAACCTCACTGCCTGCCTGAACGAAACGGAATATGTTATCTATAAACAAAAGTACGTCCTTATTTTGTTCGTCACGGAAGTATTCAGCCATTGTAAGTCCCGAAAGCGCAACTCTCATACGCACACCGGGGGATTCGTTCATCTGACCGAAAACAAGTGCGGTTTTATCCGAAACTCCGCTCTCGTGCATTTCGGTCCATAAATCGTTACCCTCACGGCTTCTTTCGCCGACACCGGTAAATACCGAATATCCGCCGTGCTCCATTGCAACGTTATGGATAAGCTCCTGAATAAGAACTGTTTTTCCTACGCCGGCACCGCCGAAAAGACCGATTTTACCGCCCTTGGGGTACGGTTCGAGCAAATCAACCACCTTAATTCCCGTTTCGAGAATTTCCGCAGCCGGACGCTGTTGGTCAAAGCTCGGCGCTTTTCTGTGTATATCCCATTTAAGCGTATCGGCACTCATTTCTTCGCCGCCGTCTATGGGATTACCCAAAACATTAAACATTCTGCCGAGAGTGCAGTCGCCGACAGGTACTTGTATTCCGGCACCTGTGGCTTTAACCTCCATGCCTCTTGAAAGATTTTCACTTTCGGCAAGCAGTATGCAGCGTACCGTATCTTTTCCGATATGCTGCGCAACCTCCATAATTCTTTCCTTGCCTTTAACATTAACCGACAGAGCCTCTTTTATTTTCGGAAGCTCGCCGGGATTGAATTTACAGTCTATAACCGGACCTGAAATTTCAATAATTTTACCTATATTCATAAGCTTTGCGCCTCCTCGTTCCGGCTTTTTTGCCGCTTGTTTTTCTGTGCCTTTGCACCCGATGAAATCTCCGTAATCTCCTGTGTAATGGCTGACTGACGTACTCTGTTGTACTGAACCGACAAATCCGCCAAAAGCTTTTCCGCATTCTGGTTTGCGGAGTTCATGGCTGTCATACGTGCATTCTGCTCACTGCAAAAGCTGTCTACAAGCGCACTGTAAATAAAGCCTGAAACATAGCTTTGAATCATGTGATCCAATATCGATTCAACCGACGGATAAAATTCAAACGGTGAAGTGACTTCTTTTTCGACGCTGCTGTCAAAAAACTGCTGTCTGTGAAACGGGAGCAGTCTTGTGGAAATTGCATCGGCGCTCATGCCGTTTTTGAAGTCGGTATATATGATAAATATTTTGTCTGCCTCGTGCTTGTCATACAAATCCAGCAAAATCGTGCTGATTTCTCTTGCACGGTGAATGGTCGGGTTTTGCGCGGTGTACAGAAAGCTGCGTTCCACAGGTATGTTATGATGATAAAAATACTGTCTGCCGTATTCGCCCACCACAAAAAGCTTTGTGTCTTTATGCTCCGCCAAAAGCTTCTCGGCTTCCTTGATAACATTCATGTTGTACGCACCGGCAAGTCCCTTGTCGGCTGTGATTACCAGACATGCATATGTTTTTGAAAGCAGCTCCTTGCCGTTTGCAGGGTAAAAATATCTGCTGTCAACGTCCTCTGCGGTACGGAACACACGCTTGATTTCGCCCTTTAATGCATTGAAGTACGGACGGGTTTTGTCAAGGTCATTTTTTGTTTTGCGCATTTTTGTGGAGGCAATCATGTACATTGCGTTTGTGATTTTCTGAGTATCGCGAACGCTGTTTATATGACTTTTAATTTCCTTTGTATTAGCCAAAACAATCTACACCTGCCTTACTTATTTTAAGGACGCCATAAAGTTCTTTACCGCGTCTGTGATTTTTGCGTTGTTCTCCTTTGAAAGCAGTCCCGTTTCTTCTATTTCACGGCATACATCGGGGAGCTGTTCGTCAACGTATTTAAGCAGCTTCTTTTTGCACTGCGGTATTTCCTTTAACGGAACTTCAAGAAATGAATGTGACAGTGCCGCAATAAGGAGAACCACCTGCTCATGCTGACGGAGCGGACTGTACTGCTCCTGCTTTAAAAGCTGCATAAGTCCCTGACCGTATAAAAGCTGACGCTTTGTAATATCGTCCAAATCACTGGAGAACTGCGTAAATACTTCCATTTCACGATACTGTGCCAAATCCAGACGAATTGAGCCTGCGGCGGTTTTCATTGCCTTTGTCTGTGCTGCGCCGCCGACACGCGAAACCGAAAGACCGATATTCACGGCAGGACGCTGACCTGCAAAGAACAGATTGCTTTCGAGGAATATCTGACCGTCTGTGATAGATATGATGTTTGTCGGTATATAAGCCGATACATCGCCTGCCTGCGTTTCAACGATAGGCAGAGCGGTCATGCTGCCGCCGCCCAGAGCATCCGAAAGATGTGCCGAACGTTCAAGCAGTCTCGAATGAAGATAGAATACATCGCCCGGATATGCTTCACGTCCCGGGGAGCGTTCAAGCAAAAGGCTTAATGTACGGTATGCTATGGCATGCTTTGATAAATCATCATATACTATTAATACGTCCCTGCCCTTGCGCATGAAATATTCACCCATGGCACAACCGGCATAAGGTGCGATATACTGTGACGGGGTAGAATCGCTTGCCGATGCATTTACGATAATTGTGTAGTTCATTGCGCCGTGTACTCTCAATGTTTCGGCAAGCTGTGCGACCGATGATGCTTTCTGACCGATTGCAACATAGATACAAACAACATCCTTGCCTTTCTGATTAAGAATAGTATCGAGCGCTATTGCGGTTTTACCTGTCTGTCTGTCGCCGATAATCAGCTCACGCTGACCTCTGCCTATAGGGAACATCGAGTCTATTGCGAGCAGTCCCGTTTCCATAGGCTTATTTACGGGCTGACGGTCGATAATGCCGGGGGCGGGGCTTTCAACGGGGTAGTAGTCATCTTCTTTTATAAAGCCCTTGCCGTCAATCGGATTTCCGAGTGCGTCAATTACTCTGCCCATAAAGCCATCCCCGACAGGGATACCTGCCGTCTTTTTGCTTCTTCTTACCATGCTGCCCTCGATTATTTCGGAATCATCACCGAAAATAACGCAGCCTATTTCATTTTCCTTTAAGTCAAGTATCATGCCCTTGACACCGGAATCAAACACAAGTATTTCGCCGTACTCGGCATCTTCAAGTCCGCTGATTGTTGCAATTCCGTCACCGACGGTAAGTACGGTACCTACCTCATCGGCACGGGGAATAGGCTGCCAGTCGTCCAGTGTCTGCTTTATAAGCGGCATTACGTCTGTCTTGTTCTTTATGGCATTTGCTATTTCTTCCTTAAGCTGACGGCTTTTGCCCTCACGGCTCCAGTCATAAATCTTGTCAAGATTCCACTTGTACACAGACGTGCCTATTTCTATACGGAAGCCGTCGCTCATACCCTCGTCCTGCTTCCATACTATGTTTACGTTTGACTGATATTTTTTCTCCAGAAAGTCCTGCAGCTGCGCTCTCTGTTCATCGGTGGGAGCTTCATGACTGTATATATATGCCTGAACCTCAACTTTTCTGATTTCGTGGTCTGTCATGGCAATCACTCCTTCCGAACGGCATCCAAAAATTCATCAATCGAATTTCCGCTCTTAGGTGACAAAACCTTGTCAATAGCTGCCGATACCATATTTTCTATTTCGGAATTTGCCTCAAGCAGTATTTTGTCTTTTTCCGCCTGAGCAGTCCTTTTTGCGTCCTCGATTATTTTGTTCTTTTCATTTTCCGCCGCTGTGATGCGTTCCTTTGCAGCTTTATCGGCTTCTGCGGCTGCCGCTGATTTTATACCGTCAATTTCCTTTTGCACATCTTTAAGCTTTTCGGCATACTCCGTCTTTGCGTTTTCCGCCGCATTAAGCTTTGCCTTTGCCGCATCGTCTATTTCTCTGTAATAATCCTCGCGCTTTTGCATAAAGTTTTTTACAGGCTTATAAAGCAGAATATAAAGACCGCCGGCAAGAATAATGAAATTGAACAGATGCAGCAAAATCTGCTGCCAGTTGATATTCAATGGAACATTCATTTCAATTCTTCCTTTCCCGGATTAGCCGTTACATTACGAATATAACAAGTATAGCAACAATCAAAGCGTAAATAATGGCTGTTTCGATAAATACAAGACCGAGCATCATGTTTGTACGGATTTTGCCTTCGGCTTCGGGCTGTCTTGCTATACCCTCGGACGATTTTGACACTGCCATACCCATGCCGATAGCACCGCCGGCAGCGGCAAGACCTACGCCGATTGCGGCAGCGATTGCTTTACTGCCCACCGAAGCATCGGCAGCAGTGCTTCCGTTTGCGGCAAATGCCGTAACGGAAACAAGCATTACTATTGCGAATGAAATTAATGCGGATAATTTTTTTACAGATAACTTTTTCATAATATAATCATTTCCTTTCCGTGCCGAAAGGCACAAAACAAAGTATTTTTAAGTAAGAGAATTAAAATCCTCATGTTTATTTTTCCGATACTTCACCGTAGAACAAAGCTGTAAGCAATGTCAACACATATGTCTGAATAAGTGCATGCAGCAGTGTAAACATTATGCCGACAATAACCGGCAGTACAAAACTCAGCTTGATATTGTAATATACAAGCTCTGTTACCAATAATCCGCTGAGCAAGGCTCCGAAAAGTCTGAAGCTCATGGAAATCGGCAGTGAGAAATCCTTTAAGGTTTTTCCTACGCCTTTGATGCCGTTCCCTGCGATACCGCCCGACATGATAATCAGATATGATAAACAGCCGAGTGCGATAGCCGCGTTGATGTCCGACAAAGGAGCCGGAAGTGCTATTGATGCACCTGTAGTTGTGATTCCCTGCAAGCCGAATAATTCAAACAGAGTACCTATAAAGATATATACTCCCGCCGCGAATACATAGGCTCCGAGGAATTTGTTTCTGTGCGGACTGTTTGATTTTGCAAGATTATCAAAGAAGCCCACCGCCTGTTCGAGAGCCAGCTGGAATTTGCCCGGTACGTACTTGAAGTGCGGTATTGCAAATATACGGATAAGAGCCGCCGCCGCAAGCAATATGCCCGATACGGTCATAGCCGATATAAGAGCCGGGTTTACGTCCATAATTCCGAACAGACTGATTTTGTTGGATTCGTGCAGAACAGCGTCACGCATGACTTCCTTGATGGATTCGCTTTCCGTGTTTTGTGCGCCGATTAAAAGTGCGGCGGCAAAGAAAGCAACCATAAGAACAATCCATACAGTGAGCTGAACTCTGCGTTTTTTCTTGTCCACAGTCACCCCTCCTTTTTGTTCTTAAAGAGACAGATATTTTTAATGTTCAATGCGCTCTCCGTGACAGCCGAAAATGGCTTGATAATGCCGTTATAACACCGTTTTGACCGTCATGGTTTTATTGCACTCATTATTCGCCTCCGTTCAATAATCTACGGCATAATGCTATTATAGTTTTGAAATTAAAATTTGTCAAGCACGGCGAAAAAAAATTATACATTTATGACGAAAAATACATAGACCGAAACGGCAATAAAAAGAATTATATACAAAGAAAATACGGCTGCTTTTTTAATACAAATATATTGACACAAGCATAGCTTTGGATTTATAATAAAAGGAGTACGGAAACGAAAGGGGGAGAGGGGTATGCAAAGGCTGCCGGACGAGGTTGTTTACATTCTGGAAAAGCTGCATGATGCCGGTTATGAAGCGTATATTACCGGCGGAGCGGTAAGGGATATGCTCAGAGGATATAAGCCGCATGATTACGATATAGCAACCTCCGCATATCCGCGTGATGTGAAAATGATTTTCCCCCGAACCATAGATACGGGCATAAAGCACGGAACGGTCACGGTGGTAATTAACAGAAACGGATATGAGGTGACGACCTTCCGCCGCGACGGAGCGTATACCGACGGACGTCACCCGGAAAAGGTGGAATTTGTAAACAGCGTGTATGCCGACTGCGCAAGGCGTGATTTTACGATTAATTCAATGATGTACGGCTCTGACGGGGAAATGATTGACTTTTTCGGCGGCAGAGAGGATATTGAAAAAAAGGTTATACGCTGTGTTGGGAATGCCGAGACGCGTTTTCGCGAGGACGCATTAAGAATGTTAAGAGCGGTGCGCTTTTGTGCCGCACTTTCGTTTGAACTCGATGATGAGGTGTGCCGTGCAATAAGAAAATGTGCGGTGCTTATAAAGCGTGTCAGTGCGGAGCGTATCTTTGAAGAGCTTAATAAAATACTCCTGTCGCAGAATCCCGATTATATAAGAAAGCTTCATGAGCTTGGACTGTTAAGATATATTATACCGCAGCTTGACCGCTGTTTCGGTGAAAAGCAGAAAAATAAATATCATATATACGATGTGGGCGAGCATATCATGGTTACGGTCAAAAACACTCCGTGCAATCTTGTTCTGCGCTGGGCGGCGCTTTTGCATGATGTGGGCAAGCCGTGCTGTGCCAGCACCGATTCCGAGGGAATAATACATTTTTACGGTCATCACCGCGAAAGCTGCCGTATTGCCGTTGATGTGCTTTACAGACTGCACATGGATAAGGAAAGCATAAAGAAAATTTCGGTGCTTATAGAAAATCATGATGTGCGCGTAGAGCCGTCTATGCCGGCGGTAAAAAGAATGATGGCGCGTACCGGCGAAAAGCTGTTTGAACAGCTGATGCTTTTGCAGAAAGCGGATAACAAGGCGAAAAATCCCGAATTTTATCCCGAAAAGTGCCGCAGAATAGATGAGGCAATGGAAATATATCACCGTATCCTTGCCGAGGGACAGCCGTATCTGGTGTCGCATCTGGCGGTCAACGGACGTGATTTGCAGAAAATAGGCTATAAGCCGGGACGGCAGATAGGCGATACCTTAAAAAGGCTGACCGATGAGGTGATAATAGATTCAAGGCTGAATAACAGGGAATACCTTTTAAAGCGGGCAAAGGAAATGTTTAAAAATGTACAGGTGCTGAAAGTGAGAATAAAAGAATAAAAATACGGAAGCCGTGTTTAAGGCTTCCGTATTTTTATTCTTAGCTGTTTTAAAAATCAGCCGTCAAGGTCTTTTTCCTGAACATCACCCGAGGACGCTCCTCCCGAAGAAGAACCGCCGGAGGATGCTCCGCCGGAGGTCGAGCCTCCCGAAGATGAGCCGCCCGGGGACGTGCTGCCCGAAGATGAACCGCCGGAGGATGAACCTCCCGAGGACGAACCTCCCGAGGACGTACTGCCCGAAGAAGAACCGCCCGAGCTTGTACCGGTATTGCCGGAGCTGCTGCCGGAAGGCTCCTGGTGAGAAGAATCGATGTTCTTTGAGGGTGCCGCCGATGTTCTCGGAACAGGTGATGCTTCCTCCGGCTTTGGTGATGACGATGATTTTGAGGAGCCGGACGAACGTGACGCATGCGATGAATTACATTCGGATTTCGGCTGTGTACCCTCAACAAAATATGCCGTTGTGGACGGACACGTTGATGTTGCCAGTCCGCCGGAAATTGTGCATATGGATTTTTCAACAACGTTTGCAGGGGGAGTAAGCTCCTTTTTGGGCAGTGAGCTGTGAATTTTTTCCATAACCTGTTTCCATGCCGTAACGGAGGGGTTTCCCGTTATGCCTGCCTGCGAGAGTGAGGACGGATTGTTAAAGCCGAACCATACCGCTCCCACATAATACGGTGTAAATCCGACAAACCACTTGTCAAAATCCTGGTCGGTAGTACCTGTTTTGCCGTAGGTGGGCATATTATCAAGCTTTGCGGCTCTTCCCGTACCGTACTTTGTATTGACAACGTCTTTAAGCATATCGGTGGTTATGAATGCCGCCGCCGCGCTTATTGCCTGGGATGAATTTGCGTTATTCTGTAAAATTACCTGACCTGACGAATCAAGCACCTGTGTATAGGTGTACGGAGCAATGTATTTGCCGCTGTTTACGAAACAGCCGTATGCCGCACACATTTCCTTTACCGTAACTCCGTCGGTAAGACCTCCGAGAGACAGCGAGGAATAGTTTTTATCCTCCTCAATCAATGTCGAGAGATGAAATTTATTCTGCAAATATCCGTATGAGGAAGAAAGTCCGACCATATCGAGTACTTTTACGGCAGGAATGTTTGATGAACGTGCCACAGCTTCCTTGACATTCATTGAGCCGTAGAAATCCTTGTATGAGTTACGCGGCTTCCAGTTATCGCTGCCGATTGTTATTTCTTCATCGACAATGGTTGTTGCCTCCGTAATCTTTCCCATGTCCACAGCCGGAGCATATACCGAAAGCGGTTTTATTGACGAACCCGGCTGGCGCTTTGACTGTGTGGCTCTGTTCCAGCCGCGTATATCTGTTTTTTCGCCCAAACCGCCTACAAGACCTTTTATTGCTCCCGTATAAGGATCGATAATTACCATAGCCGCCTGAATGTCCTTGCCGCTTGACGGAAATCCCGTCTTGTTCACAAAAACGCTTTCTATGGTGTTCTGAATACTTTTATCAACAGTAGCGTAAATTTTAAAGCCGCCGTTGTAAACCTGCTGTGTTGCAAAATCCTCGGAATATCCCTTTTGCAGCTGTAAATCGCGGATTATGTCCGTAACCACCTGGTCGGAAAAATACGAGGTGACCGACTGCTGGCTTTTTGATGAGGATTTTGTTACATTAAGCTTTTCGCTGATCGCCTGAGCGTACTGTTCATCGGAAATATATCCCAGCTCACGCATTTTGCCGAGTACAATGTTGCGGCGCTCGAGAGCCTTATCGGGGTGTGCGATGGGATCGTATTCGGACGGATACTGCGTAATTCCGACAATTGTTGCCGCCTCCTGCAGTGAAATCTGTGAGGCATCCTTGTTGAAATATGTGTTTGATGCCGCCTCAACTCCGTAGCAGTTGTTCGCAAAATACACGATATTTAAGTACATCGTAAGTATTTCATCCTTGGAAAGCTGACGCTCCATTGCAACCGCGCGCATTATTTCCTTTATTTTTCTTGTGGCGGTCTGCTTTGTTTCGTTTGTGATGTTTTTTATAACCTGCTGTGTAATTGTGGAGCCGCCGTAATCGGATTTTCCTATGCCTATTTTGGAAAGGATAAACTTGCCCGTTGCTCCGACTGTACGTTTAACATCAAATCCGTGATGCTTGTAAAAACGCTCGTCCTCGATTGAGACAATTGCGTCTTTCAGATACTTTGATATATGCGAGGATTCCGTCCATATGCGGTTTGAAACGGATTGTATCTGTTCATATTCCTTTGTGTTTCCGTTTGAATCGGTGTAGTATATGAAAGATGAATAGTTAAGCGCAAGGTTTCGGATATTCATATCCTTTATTTCGCGCGCAACGGCGGCATACATGCCTATGCCTATTCCCGTTACCACAACGGTACATATAAGAATTACCATCAAAACGGCAATACGTATTTTTTTTCTGAGCTTTTTGTTTTTTTCTTTTTTTGATTTCTTATTATCGGAGGCAGGCTGCTTATGAGCGGCGGTCTGCCGCGCGCGTCTGCGCGGAGATTCCTCCTCCGTAAATGAATCCTCATGGGAAGTGTTTTCTCCCGAAGAAGATATTTTTGAGGTAAGCTTGTCATACTCCTCCCAGTTAAAGCCGTCGGATTTACCGCGTCTTTTATTTCTGCCGTAATCTGCCAAAATCACATTCCTCCTTTG
>CAJKHT010000044.1 GCA_905199755.1 uncultured Eubacteriales bacterium
ACCGTTGCTGTGGCAGAAAGGATATTATATATGAAAAAAGAAACCAAGAGTGAACGTTTTGACAGAATTGCAAATTCACGCGCACAAAAAATTTCCGAAATGATACGTCTGCTCGGTAATTGTTCCGTTAAAACAAATTACGCCTACACCGATGCCGATGCCGAAGATATTTTCAGCAAGCTTGAATATGAGCTTAAATGTGCCAAGAGCAGATTTTTGAGCGACAATTCATGCAGCAGCGGCATCCAGAGCTTTAAAGCTATATTTGAAAGCGAATACACATGGCTTAACGGATTCATGCGGAATGTATATCGTTTTCCCGGCAAGGAGGCACTGTTTTCACCTCTGACAAACAGAAGCTGGACATATGCCGAGCTTAATGCGGAGGCAAACAAATTTGCCGATGCTCTGCTTGCGGACGGAGTAAAAAAAGGCGATGTTGTGATGTATCAGCTCTTAAACTGCCCCGAATTTGTTTTTGCATATATAGCCACTCATAAAATCGGTGCTGTCAGCTGCCCTATTAATTTCAGATTATCCGCAGGAGAAGCGGCTTATGCCATAGATGATTCCAATCCCGTTGTGTTCATATATGATTCCTCAATGCAAAAAGTCACGGAACAGGCGCTTGCAATGGCAAAAAGCAAACCCAAGCGTGCAGTCATGGCGGATACGGATATTTCAATTACCGCTCCCGACGGCTATATAAGCTACAGCAGCTATGTCAGCGGCAGGAGCAGTGATAACCCCGTTCCTCCGTCTGCATTGTCAATGTATGACGAAACAACGCGTCTTTATACCTCAGGCACCACAGGCAGACAAAAAGGCGTACCGCTTACGAGCATAAACGAGGTATTATCCGCTCATGATGTTTTAATGCATTTTCCGCTGAATTTCCGTGACAAGACAATGAATACAACACCGTGGTTTCACCGCGGCGGTATCCATTCTGGTGGGCTCACACCTACTCTATACGCAGGCGGAACCGTAATTATAATGCCCAAATTTGAAGCAAAGCTCTGCCTTGAATACACGGAAAAATATAAAATAACATTCCTTATAGGAGTGCCGACCGTACTTGAACGTCTTGCTGCCGAGCAGGAGCGTTCCGGACGCGATTTAAGCTCATTAAACGGAATTGTCACAATGGGAAGTCCGCTCGAAAGAGCCGCGTGCATAAAGTATCAGAAGCTTTTAACACCGAATATCTTCAACGGCTACGGCACAACCGAAACATTCTGGAATACATTTCTGCGTCCGTCCGATTTGCCCGATATGTCCGGCACAGCCGGCCGTTCCTGCACCGATGACGAGGTACGGGTAGTAAAGGCATATGACGACCGCAGAGCCGAACCCGATGATGAGGCAGCAAAAGACGGCATGGAGGTTGGAGAAATCATTATAAAATCAACCGCAAAATCAGCATTTCTCTACTATAATAACACAGCCGAAACGGAACGTAAATTTTACAAGGGATATTTATATACAAACGACCTCGGCACATGGGATAAAGATCAGTTTATAACCGTAGTCGGAAGAAAAGATGACATGATTATCTCCGGCGGTGAAAACATATACCCCACTCAGATAGAAGAAATTCTGAACGAACACCCCAAGGTTTCCGACTGTATAGTAACAGCGGTTCCCGATAAAGCCTACGGAGAGCTGGTAACTGCTTATATTGTCCCCGGCGACAGCTCCGTTACAGTTGAGGAGCTTGAAAATTACTGCCGTAATCATCCTATGATGTCATCATATAAGCGTCCGCGCTATTACCGTTTTGTCGATTCCATTCCTCAGAATGCCACCGGCAAAAAGCTGCATTATAAGATGAAGCAGCTTGCGCAAATGGACCTTTTAAACGGTTTATTGCGCCATTCGTAAAAATAACGATATACAAAAAGCCGCATGTGCTGCTGCCGATTTATCGGCACAGCACATGCGGCTTTTTTTCTTATTTATGAAATATCGAATCCATTTTTATTTTTGCCGCGATTCTTTTTTTCTCCGTTTCATTTTCATCACACGTAATGTTTAAAACCGAGCCTTCGGACGCATTTTCAGGCAATATTTTTACCGAAACGCTTACAAACTCTCCGTTTTCCAGCTCCAGCACGGCAAACTCACCCTCAAATCTGTCAATTATCACTTTCATGTCCGCACTCCTTTATTGGGGAGGATTGCACCTTGAACAAGGTGTTAATCCCATACCTTTCGCCTCCGAAACAGTTGTTTGTATTGAGCTTTTCAAATAGGAGCAGCCTGCATTGTGATACTTTGAACCCGTCTTTGTTCTGTAAACAACCGCAGAAGAATTTTGCTCCGCCGTTTCCTGCTGTCTGCTTTCATCATTGCCGCTCTGCACATTATCCGTTTGCGGAGGTGCATTCGGCTGCACAACGGACCTCAGTGTGTTTATTGTGTAGTTTACTCCGTCGGAGGTAATTACCACAGTACCCGATTCATCGGTCCGATAAATATTTATTCCGGCATTATTCAGTACGGCAAGCACTTCATTTGTCGGGTGACCGTATTTATTGCCTGCTCCGACAGAAATTACCGCAGTTTTGGGATTGACCGCCGCGATAAATTCGGGCGAAGATGATGAAGAACTGCCGTGATGCCCCACTTTCAGTATATCGGCGGATACATCATATCCAGATGACAGAATATCATTTTCCTCGCTGTATTCCGCGTCACCCGTAAACAGCATTGATATTTCTTTATACTCTATCTTAATAACGGCAGAGCAATTATTATTGTCTTCACATATTCTTACCGGGCCTATAAAGTACACCTTTAAATTCCCTGTATCTATAATACTTTTTCCGGCAAAGGCATATTCCGCCGCACAGCCGTTAGCGGAAACAGCATCTAACATTTTACCGAAAATCCGAGTTGTATGCTCCTTTTCCGGCATATAAAAAGTACCGACACCGAATGTTTCCAAAACCTCCGGCATGCCGTTTATGTGGTCGGCATCAGGGTGCGTTGCCACCACATAATCAATTGCATTATAGCCCTTTGACCTAATATAACCCGACACCGTGCCGGCAGACGGTCCCGCATCAATCAGCATGGTTTTACCGTTTGGCAGCTCAATAAACACGGCATCACCCTGACCGACATCTATAAAGTGAACTTTCAAATCCCCGTCTGCCTTATCCTCCGGCATCAGCAGCCAGTTTTCGGGAATTTTAATATCTCCCGGTTCGGACGCATTTGTAATGGTTATAACGGATTTTGTGCCGTCCCAAAATACACGGAATCCAAAACTTTCCGCCACAAACCTAATAGGCAGCATCGTTCTGCCGTTTATTATCTTCGGAGCAGTTTCCAGAATATTCTCTTTGCCGTTTAAATATGCTTTTTCCGAATTGATTACAAGCTTAATCTCGTCCGATTTATAATTCAAGGTAACAGTCTGCGTGTTCTGCTCCCAGCCGACAGTACCCCCGATTTCTTCAACCACGGAGCGGACGGGAACCAAGGTTCTTCCGTTATCTATAACAGGTGCAGTACCTAACCCCTCATCAATTTCCTTTTCGATACCGTCCGCATACATATAGGGATTGTTTATTTGCAGCAATATTAATGTGTTTTGTATATCTGCCGCATAAGCAGGCAGTGACACTGCCATTGCCGCCGCAATAAGCAGACTTGTAAGAAAGCCTTTAAATTTTCTCATTTTTATAGCTACCCCCTTTCCGTATACATTATATAGTAAATCTTATATAAAATCAAGCTGCGCCGCCAAATTATTTCATATTTCATTATCATCAATACTGCTTTCGATAATCTTCGTCTTTCTCCATTTTACGGGAGATACACCCATATGCTTCTTGAAAAATTTATAGAACGTGTCATAATTCTGGAAACCGCATTTTTCCGATATGACTTTCAGCCCATCATCGGAATGTAACAGCAGCTCCTTTGCCATATTCAGACGCCGTTCTTCAAGATACTCCGTAAATGTTTTACCCGTTTTGGAACGAACAATTTTATTCACGGTCTTTCCCGTAATCCCGAACCTATCCTCAACATCGGGCATACCGAAGCTTATATTGCTGAATTTTTCATCTATAAATTTGATAACGCTGTCATATTTATCATTTGCGGCAGTTCTTGAATTTATCAAATCGCATATCAATTCAATATCATTTGCTATCAAAAAGGCCAAATCGTTTACTTTTATTTTCGGACTGTACTGTGCCAGCTTTCCTTTATACCGTACTTTGAACGCCACCTCCGATATAACACCCATCTGACTGTAGAAAAGCTTTTCAATCTCCTGATTTGTCACTCCCGGGCTTATCATCACATTATACCACTGCTCATACACGGTTTTCTGCGCTTCAAATGCCTGACCGCAGCTTAAATACTCATACAGCTTATCGCTTTTTATCATATTCTGCCCGGCATCGGCAAAACCCGCGGCATTATTCTCATTCAGGCGGAACAAGCCGTCGTAATCCACCAGACGGTAATGCTCCTTAAGCCGTATATACATATAGTAAAATTCCTCCATGCTGCTGCACGGAATACCCATAATGGCAACCAGCTTTACTCCCTGCGACTTTACCGAAAACATCATATCATCAAGCTTTGTGCGCAGTTCGCTTGTATCAAGATTGTCCGAGCAGTCAAATATCACCGTGTACTCACCGCTTCTCGGAGAAAGGATTTCATTCCAGCTTATTCCGAATTTCTCCATTAAAAGCTCAAGTATTTTTCGGTTTATATTTTCCCCGTAAAACAGCACCATTATAAACGGTTCGGGGAAATCCAGATGTCTGCTCTTTATAAACTCCTTTTCCGCACTGTCGAGCGGTTTTAAAAACAATGTCAGCAAAAATGCCTTGTCGGAGCTTTTTTTATCCTTTTTCAGCTTGCCTATGGCACGATACATATCCTCCTCGCTGTGAATGCTCGAATCGCCCACAATACCCGAAACAAGACGCACCACATTGCGCATAGGCCTTTTTGCGTATCGGTCTATCGCAAATTCTATTGCCACGATAAGCAAAAGCACCATTATTATATAAATGCAGATAAACCGCCTGAAGCTGCTCATATACGCGCTGAAATAGTCCTCCGATATTTTAAGGCTGATTGTGAGGTCAATATTCTTGCACATTGCCGTCACAGGCTGTCTGTCGTCCGCCGCTTTGTTGCCCGAATATATTACATCATCATTTATCGAAATACTGCTGAATATATCTCTGTAATTCCCCATTCCCATTCTTCCGAAAAGAGATTCCATTTCATACACAGTCATTATCACCGTTTCGGGAGGTCTGCCTATATGCAGGTCAACAGGATAAAATATCACCACGGACGGCTTTCTTTCCTCCTCCAGCTCGATATTATCTATATATTTAACCGATGTTTTCAAATCCGTTCGGAAAATGGAATCATGAAAGGTTTTATAGTCCATATTATCTATATTTATATACTTATCAAATATCGGTTCGATATTGTCAAATATATTTTTCTTATCAACCGCAACATTGTTATTGTTGAAAAATATATAGAAATAATTATTTAACGGCATCATATTTGCTTTTCCAGAAAAATCATCAGCAAAGTTTTTAAGTATAATATGCTGTGACGAGGTATCAAAGTTCTGCATGTTTTTGAGCATGCTGTAGGTGGGATCGTTTCGGAAATCCATCTTGATTTTATGGCACATCATTATTTCCGAATCAATCAAATCCGCCATCTGCCCTGCCTGGTATTCTATCTCACCGTACACCTTATTCCTTATTGCATCATATGTAATTTTATACAAAGGAACAATAAGCAGGACAAGCGCAACCGCAAGCACGAAAAAGAGTGTCAGAGTTTCCTTTATCCTCTTGTTCCCGATGTTAATAATTTTTCTCATAAATCCTCCGTGTACATAATATAAAACAAAATTTCACCTTGCGGAAAAAAGCCTTTTTCCGCAAAGTGAAAACCGTAATTCTACTTATATATTACAACAGCAATAAGCCAGCCCGAACGCGTATGCACAAAAACACGCGATGTATCGCTGATACTGTGACAGTCATTATATGCGGAAATCTCGTCCAAATGTCCCATATAAACCTTGTCTTTTTTTCTTTCGCCGTCAACAATAATAAACCTCGTTGTTGAACTTGCCGATGTATTGGTCTGATATATGTCCTCCACCGTATCGGGTGTCGGTCCGACCTGAATAACACTGTTAAGTCCTGTCGTATACGGTGCAATATACAAATCGTTCACATATCCGAAAACGTACCGCAATCCTCCGACCGGTGCTGTGTTTGATGTGTACTCGTTCGCCGTGGAGGTGCTTGTGTCCCACATGACCTTGTCCTCACTGTAGTCGTAGACAAGCTCATAAACCGAAGCCAGTCCGTTTACATTCGATGCAAACCTTATAATATCTCCCGTTTCGACATCATTTTTATACACATCATCGGGAACATAGGCGGTGACTTCATTTCCGCGCCTGTAGCCGTGAATTGCGGTAACCGCCGTGCCGTCAGGTCCGATTTGGCTGTAAACCGAAGAAACAACCGTTATTTCGGTCTGGTTTGACAAAACCGCACCGTCCGTATTTTCCACCACCATAATATCCGAATAAGGTGTATCGTCATTGAATTTATACAATCCGAGGATTGATTTCGATGCGTTTGAATTATACCATGTTACATTGCTGAAGGTCTGGCAGCCGAACAAGGTTTTATCCGACACCGATGCATTTTCGGACGGCACTCTCATATAATATGTTCCCCCCGAGAGCACATACTTTCTTTCAAAGGTTTTCATCTGATAATACCACTGATACGAACCCTTGTTAAGCTGTGTATAGAGCATATTCTTACCGGTACAGTCCGCCTTGCTTTCCTTTGCCGCAGATATTTCCGACACTTTACCCTCACCGTTAAGCTTATACATCACAAGCTGACGCTTTAAAGCTCCGCCGCCGAGCGTGCAAAGTGCGGTTTTAACATCTGCCGCCTTGCAGGTTTTGCCGTTGAACTTCACTTTATTCGCAAGATATGTTTCCACATGTTCACGCTTCACATTGTAAATTGATATTCCGATGTTATCTTCATAATCGTTTTTGTACATTTTATAAACGTAGCCTATGGTTTCAATATCCGATTTATCCTTTGAAAACGCCGCAATTCTGCCGCCTGCGTCAAATATAAATTCTCCGCTGTCACCTGCTGATATTCCGCTTTCCGAAACAAAATACGGATCAGCCTTATATTCCGTACCGTTTATTGTTATATACACGGTTTCACTGCCGGAAATACTCTCGATTTTTCCGTTTACACTATCGGCACATAAATATCCTTTTATTATTTTTCCGTCCTCCGACTCGGAAATACTTATCAAATCATCAGGCTCAATTGTATTTTCATTTACTGCCTTGCCGTACGGTATCATGGTAAACTCGGCATAATCCTTATTATCAAGATTTATTGAAACAGGATTGCCGTCAGCATCCGTTCTGTCGGTGTAAATAATCTTTCTGCCCACATCGACTCCCGTTACCGTGTAATTTTTATATGCTTCTATAATTATTACATCGTAATCGGACTCATCATAAGATATGCATTTAATCTGCCCGTAATCAATGTCAAATGCCGACTCGTAATCTGTTTTTACGACTCCCGAATTTTTGATAATAACCGCATCGGTGCTTATTCTGACACGCTTTGTTTTATTGCTTTCGTCCGATACATATGTCAGCGTTTTACCGTCAAAGCTTTCAAACTCATCCGCATCAATTGTAAATTCCGTATTTTTAGGATCCTTCAGAAAATACATGATATTATCGGTTTCTGTTGAAACATACACCGTAACCTTATAGCCGAGCATCTGAGAAAGCTCTGTGTTTTCTGTTTTATAAACGGTTTCATCTATGCGTACATAATCAAGAGACGAGGTTCGTTCCCCGTTTATTGCCGCATATGCATTTGCCGATACAATGCCTTTTATATATTTTAAACCGAAGTTCTTTTCCAATGGAGATTTTGTTTCGTTTTTCACAAGTCCGTTTCCCGACGAAACAAACTCAACCCCCTCGCAATGGAGGACGTTATAAAGCAGCACAATGCAGTCGCCCATTGAGGTTATATCCGTATTTTTCACACCGTCCAGCAAATCCATACGGTATGCCTGATTAAAATAATCGGAAAATTCCCATGCGGTATATGCCGTATATCCCAATGCTCTTACGGAGGCAACCGCCATTTCACTTATGCTTATGCTGTTATCCGGCTGAAAGCTGCCGTCCTCATAGCCGTTAAAGACACCTCTTGATGCCAGTGTGAGCACGGCTTTTCCACGTTCCGTACCGGCATCGACATCACTGAATATTGCAGGTGCATCTAAGGATAAGGTATTGAAAATCCTCGCCAGATAAAGAGCAAATTCACCGCGCTTTACGGTTTGATTTTTTACCGCTTCATAGTCTGTGCCGCCGTCCGTTATTCCCATTGCCAAAAGCAGCTCATATGCCGCAGCCGCCGTATCGGAGGAGGTTTCCTCCTCCGATGCATATACCGCAAGCCCGGTACCTCCGACAGCAATGCACAGGGTCAGAAGCATTGATAATAATCTTTTTGTCATCATATTTTGCCTATCCTTTCATACGTGCCGAAAAGCAGCTTTGCCGCCTCCGCGCGTGTGATGCTCTTCTTCGGGCGGAAGCTTCCGTCCTCATAACCCGAAATAATTTCTGCCGCACACATATTTTCCACCGCATTTACCGCATAATCCGAAATCTCGTCACTGTCGGAAAAGGTTTTTTCCTGTACCTTATCAAGCTCATATCCGCTCATGCATTTATCCAGAATAACTGCGGCGTCCTGTCTTGAAACATACAAGCCTATACCGAAACGGTTATCCGAAACACCGTTTATCAAGCCTGCGCCGTATGCGGTTTTTATGTACGGGTAATACCACATGCCTTTATCCATATCCTCAAACAGCGGTTCTTTTGCCGAAGCTGACGGGATTTCAAAAAGCATAACGCACATTTTTACAAATTCTTCACGCGTGATGTTTTCGCCGGGGCAGAATTTGTTTTCTCCCCTGCCCGAAACTATGCCCATTTTTGCCAAGGCTTCAACCGCCGCTTTTGCCCATTCGGTATTATCCATATCCGTAAATCCCGATTTTGCGGTCACATCTTCACTTCTGTTTTCCGTCGGCGATGAATTTGACGAAACCCCGAACGGTGTGCCGCTGCTCTTGCTGCTGCCGCCTCCTCCGCCGCCGGTACCGCCGCCCGTCTGTTCCGATACGTTTTCCAATGCCGTTTTTAACGCTGCAACGGAGCCGTAGGATTTATTTGCCACGCCGCGCAGTTTTGCATCGGTCAGAATGCCCGACGGAAAATCCGTGCGCAGCGCTCTTATAACGGTTCCTATATCCCCGTATCCTGTCGGATAATTCACAACCGCCAGTATAAGCGCATCGCTTACCGCATTGTCAAAGCCGTCAAGTGTTCCGTAGGGTGCCTGGAGTGTCAGCTTCTTTGCCATATCCGTTTTCACCTTATCGGTAACATATTTTGCCCCGTACACTTCCTTTAACGGACTTTTTTTGAGTGCATCAATGTTTTCTTCGGCATTTCTTATATCGTCGATTTTTCCGTCCGCAAATGCCTGTGCAAGCATGGATTTTTTATATGCTTCAACGCATTTTTCTTTATCCTCCGTATCAAACGGCGCTTCCTTGATAAGATATTCCGCCGCCGTCCGCAATGAGACGGCAGCATCATAATCGCTTGAAAATTCAAGTCTTACACGGTTTTGCTCTATAAAATCCGCAAAAGCGGATTTGCCCTCCGCTGCTTTTTTGTTCAGCTCCGCTATTGCGTTCCTGTTATCCTCTTTTTCGGCATACGGGAACTTTTTTATCTCAATTTGTTCGCCGTTCTGATATACGGACAGTGTATATTCTCCCGTTTGGTATTTTTCAAGACTTATCGGAATATTAAACGTTTTGTCCTTATCAGGCATAATCTGATTGACATACACAACAGAATCGGGAACCATTGCGTCCGCATCCGCCGCCGTTTTTCCGTCATTGAATACCGATACTGATATTTTATCATCGGTATTTTTTGCCGTACCGCTTATAACCGCTTTACCGCCGGCATCAAACACACTTATTCGCGTATCCGCATATGCCGCCGATGAAAGCAATGTTAAAATACATGCCGTTATAAGAATATGTCTGATATTCTTCACTGTAAAAACCACCTTTTCACTCTGCCGTAAAAAATCCTCTGTTTATACGGCTTATTTATTATAATGTCCTTTCCGCATCATCGCAGTACGGCAGCATTTCTTCAAAGCCGTCCCATACGAATGCCCTCTGTACCGATGAAGATGTCAAATCGGGAATTTTATCCAGTGTATATGTGCCGCTCGTTTTTGCGGGCACGGTAAATTTGTCATATACCATGGCATTCATCAAATCATTACCGTCATATGCGGCGCTTATAATGTATATTGTCTGTTCTTCATTCGTTGTGTTTCTGACATATACGCTGCATTTTCCGTCATCACCCATTACGGGCTTGGAAACCTTAAATTCACCGCTCGTTGTGGTAAATTTTCCGTACTCCGCTCCGTTTACATTTACCGTGTATTCGGTATCTGCCGCAAGCGGTGTATCGGCAAAGTCAAAGACATATGCGCCGTTATCCGCTGCAGCCGAGGTCTCTCCTATTTTTACATCGCCCGTTACAAAACCGTCTGTAAATATCAGCTTAAGCTTTGCTGCGCCCGACGGCACTCTGCCGTTTGCATCGGTGTATATTTCATTTCCCGATGCATCAAGAATTTCTGCCTTTACCAAACCGTTTCCGTTTACTTTAAAGTATTTTTTATCAATTTCTCTGCCCGAAAGCGATTTTATCTTTGACATATCGTTTAATTTTATCACATATACCGCTGTTTCGTCAAGGTTTCCGAAAGTAATAGTATCTTTATCGTATGCGTATTCCGTATTTACCGCACCGTTTAATAAAAGGTTATCATCTGCGGAATATTTTGTTAAGGTTATATCGTCTTTTGTCAGCTCGTTTGTATATTTCGGAGCGGTAAGTACCGGATTTGTTCCGTCCGCAAACGAAACCGTGTTCTTAATATTTATCTGCGCCGTTCCGCCTGATGTTTCGAGAATTTCGTCCGCAGTTATGCCGTCAACGGCAGTCATAAGCAGATTATCTATATACAGTCCGCCGTCGGCAAAATTTCTGCCCGTTATTTTAAGGAGCGGTTTCTGATTTATAAGATCCGATGCATTGCCAATGCGGTATTCTTCAATAATCTCCTTTGTGGCGTCCTTATATAATCTTCTGCCGTCTACAAAAACAATGCAGCCGAGCTCATCCGTATCGGCATAGTATGTAAACAATGCGCTCAGATTGCAGCTGTCGCCCTTTTTCATATTTGTTTTTGCATCGGTGGTTTTTGTTCTGTTTCCGCTCTTATCGGCATAATAAACTCCGTAATGCTCAATCGCGGGCAGACTGCCTGCCACACTATTTACCGTTCCGAAGCAAAGCTGCGGAAGTATAAAGTATGACACCTGTTTCCAGCCTATTTCCTGATTTAAGGTAACGTCAAACGAAACCAGCATTGAACCCTTTGTAAAATCAAAGCTGTCATCAAAGGTATAGCTTATATAGTTTGTACCGCTTGCCTTGGTATTTGCATACTTCATTTTTCCGTTTTCGGCAGTAAGCGTTATCTCATCTTTATTACTTCTGTAAACATTATTTACAGCGGTTTCATCATCAAAGGTTTCTATCTGGGCCGTTGCATACGGGCTGACAGGCTTTGTTCCCGTTGTTGTGACAGTCTCCGAAGCCGTGCCTGCGCTTATTGTATATTCCTCTGCCGGTGAAAGCGGATTTTCGCTTAAATCTATCGTGTAAACATTGCCCGACTGTGTTGATGCAACGCTGTCATTGCCGTTTGTGATTTTAACGTCCTTTGCAGCTACATTTACATAATCCTTATAAGACAATGTAATCACTATCTTTGCCGTTTTCTCGGGCAGCTTTCCGTCCTCCAAATGAAGCTCTGTGCCGTCGGCGTCATATAAATGCGTTTCTCTGACTATCGTTGTGGTTCCGCTGTGCAAAAGTGCATACGGATTTGTTACGGGTGTTCCCGCAAAGCTTGTTACCTTTTCGGTATCCTTAAGCTTGAATATTATAAATTGATTTGTGTTATCTCTTGGCAGTCCGTACAATGATATTCCGTTTGCACCTGCCGTAAAGCTGTTTTTTGCCTCGACAGGCATTCCGTTAAGCAGCAGCAAGTCGCTTTTTTCATAGCGCATAAGTTCAAAATCATCCTTTGATGCTATTTGATTCACTGCCGTACTGTATTTTCCTTTAAGTGCGTCTGCGGCATAGCTTGCGGTATCGGTAAATGCCACTGTTGTATTTCCGCTTTGTATCCAACCGCCGTTGTTAATGTCTATGCCTCCCTCTTGACGTACCGTAACATTATCAATAACAGCTGATTTTCCGTTGCCGACATTAAAACGCAGCGTCATAGCCGATTCCATAAACGAAGCCATGTCGGCTCTTTTCATCTTGTATTCAAATACATTTCCGCTTGCATCTTTCAGTGGTTTTCCGTCAACATATTGCTTAACGGTCAATATCTGTGTATCCGACTCGTAAATTAATGCTGTCTGTACAGTATTCCATTTATTGGCGGTATATGTTGATGTTGACAGTGTATATTCAAGGTCGTTCGCCGCAGTTGTGGCACACTCTATTCCGTCCTTACATTTGTAACCGTATATTTTATTTGCGTTGTCAAATCTTGTTACATTTACAAGAGCTGTTCCTGCGCTGTTTACAAGTGTTCCGTACAAGATAGTCGATGCGGTTGTCATAACATCGTATGAGATTATAACAGGCTTTGAAAAATCAAGCTTTCCGAGCGAAATATATCCCATTTTACCGCCTGCCGTCGTTGTCAGCTTAACGGCTTTATCCGAATCGCCTCTTTGATACTCCTCGGCTGTTATTCCAGCACTGCTTTTTTTCATTGACGCAATATCGGAATTAAAATCTTCATACCAATAATAATCACCCGTACTGTCCGTTATCGCCGCAAATGCGGTACAGGTGAAAAGCTGTGCCGCCGCAAGCACTGCGGCAGCTGTTCTGAATAATGTTTTCTTGTTCATGTTAATCCTCCGTTCTTAATTTCTTATATAAAGCCGCTTAAAAAGCGAGCTGTTCTTACTTGAAACTATACCGTCACCCAAAGCAAGGTATCCGGTACGCCCAACACCGTCATTTTCGTTTACTACCAGTGCAAATTTCAATTCCGTTCCCGGCTCGATTTTTACTTTTTCAACCATAAGGCTGCTCCATGGGATTTTTACCTCATAATAGGTATGCAAGCCCTCTGTCTTGACAGCCACCTCACAGCCGGGAATCTGTGTATAATCGCCGTCACCCTTAAAGCGTGTTTTATGGCGGTATATAACAGGCTTTCCGTCAAGCTCTCCGACGGCAATTTCTTCAAATTCCGAACGCGAAAGCTCCGATTGCGGATCGTAAACCACCGCAAACTGGATACTGTCCATCTGCCATATATTCACCGGCGTCACACCCGATGAAAAATGCTTGTTGTCAAGAACATCGGCAAACAGGTAGAAATTGTCATCGTCCCATTTGACTGCCGCTCTTGCACTTAAATCTTCCGGACCGGCATAGGTGCTTCCGAGACTTAAAAGGCTGTGGAACTGGTCGCTTCTGTTAAGAGTTATAAAGCCCTCTGTCCATTCCTCCCCGTTGCCGTCTATTTTTACGGGTGTTTTTGCCCTGAGCGCCGCACTGAAATTGTAATTACTGCTTCTGTAACTGCCCATCTTGCTTGCACTGTCGGTTATAAAGCCTATTTCTATTACTTTATCCTCCGCAACGAGTGCAACGGGCAGCGGAATATCCACGGTTTTCGTCTCGTTCGGGTTAAGCTCAATTTCCGTATTTCCTATTTCCTCCGTCCACTCCTTCGGTGTCAGAACAGTGAGAGTTCCCGAACATTTTTCCGTTGCCGACAGATTTGTAAGCGTGCATCTCATACTCCACCCCGTTTCAAGAGGTATGAGCGTTGTCTGCAGCTGTGCTGTTTCCTTATAGCCTATATAAACGTTTCCGTTAAAGCATACGCCGTCGGCATCTGACAGGACAAGTCTTATGCGTTCCGTACCCTTTACGGCATTTGCTCCGTCAATACTTATGCTGCCCTTTTCGCCGGTTATTTCCGTTTCGGCGCCTTTAAGTCCGCTGCCCTCATACGGTATGAGCTTTGCTTTTATGCTCTTTTGAGTATAATTCATTACGGGAACATCAATTTTACTTCCGTAAACGGCGGATATTTCCGTTTTTGCCGGAAACGCACCGCCCATAACACGGTCAAATGATTTGAAATCACCCCCTATATACTGTATTCTTTTGCTTAAATCAAAGCTGTAAATTCCGCTTTTGCTTTGCATTTTTTCCGTATTTCCGTAGGCATCGCAAAGCGTTATTTCATCTGTTCCGAGATTTAATGTGACAAGCTCTCCGCCCTTTTTGTTTGAGAACATCATCGCCGTCCGTCTGCCGCTGCCCTTATGGCGGCTGCATATAACTCTGCCTGTGTCACCCAGCTCTATTGAGCTCTCAAATTCCGCATCCGCATAAAGCATGTTCATATTGCTAAGTATCAGATATGCCGGCTTTGCCGCATATGACACCGTATAAGGCAAAGGATTGTCAAATTTTCCCCTGACCATTCCGAAGTTTGATTCTCTGTCCGATCTCGGGGCATTATCCTTATCGAGGAAGCAGTAGAAATAAAATCTGTCTGCCAGGTTTTTCTGCATAATCATGGCATACGTCTGCGCATTATACATTCCCTGCTCAATATCGGTATTTACTTCCTCATAATGTGAGGAATAGCCGTACTCCGTTATCCACAGCGGAGTATCACCCATGCCGTATTTTTTAAACATTTCCTTTACCTTTGAAAGGTTTATTGTTGTATCATACGTAAGCGGATCGCCGTACCATTGATACGGATGCACCGAAAGTACGTCCATATCGGTCGCACCGGAATTTAATACCTCCTCTATCCACGCATACGGAGCGCCCGAGGTATTCAGTCCCACAACGGGCATATTCGGATTGACCGCTTTGATTGCCTTTTTCGAGACCTCATACATTTTCGCATAATCCGATGCCGGGCGGTTTTCCATATTAAAGCTGTGGTTGGGGCCGAGGTTATATTCATTCCATATTTCAAAGCACTCTACCGTATCGCCCAGAAGCGATGCCATCATTGCGCAGTAATCCCCCCATCTGCGCAGACCGTCCTCCGTGTACGGCGGTGTACGCTCAATCGGGCTGAAATTGTATGCCGCACCCATCCACGATGCCGAATGGAGATTTGCGTCTATATTAAGTCCCGCTTTTTTAAATGCCCGAAACAGCGACTTATATCCCTCTGCTATCGCAGTATTGGTTATCTCGTAATTTTCCGCACTTTTGCGCCAGTTATAATAATAGCACATCATACGTACATTCGGTATGCCTGCATTTTTTGCAAGCTGTGCTATCTTTGTGTCCTCCGTGCTTAAAAGCGCTATCTGCACACCTGCTTTGGGATTGACGGTTTTGCCCTTATCCGAATGTACATACGAAAATTCCGTCTTAAGAGTACTGTAAATCTTCTTTTCACGGCAGTATGCTTCAATATCCACCGTATAAATCCCAAACCGATTAACATCAAAGGTCTGTATACGTTTTTCCGTTTCAAGCGCTTTTAATGTAAAGGTGTCCGTTTTTGTACAGACAGTTTCGCCGTCTGTATTTTTCACCGTATAGACAACATCAAGCGGATATATTCCGTCCTGCTGATTGTAAATCGGATATATGCTTCCCGAAAATTCAGCACCGACTTCTATTTTCTCGCCGTCATAGAAAATGTTTCCCAAATGCTCATCACTGACCGAATTTGTTATTTCTATGCGGCTTGCGGTATCAAGCTTGTATATTCTGATTTCGGAAATGACAGCCTCCGCACCGCGCGAAAATTTCATGGTGTCGCTGTAGACGCCTATGCGGCAGTCAAAGCCGTCAAGAGTATCCGCAAAAGTGGGATTATCCATAAACCAGCAGTATGTTTTCCACACTCCCGTATTCCCGAATATCAGATACTCTCCCTCCTTTGATTTGGAAGGATTGTTAAGAGACGGCTGCGAAACCTCGCCCGACGCTTCTTTCTGATACAAAGGCTGATAATCCATTGATGCATATTCCATGGCAAGGCTTGAGATGTCATCATTGTCATAATAATCGACCTCTATGGCATAGCTTGAACCGTCCTCAACTCTGTATGCCGCCGATTTATCCACATCTATGTTTATGTATCTTGCGCTGTTTCCCTTATCGGGCGACAACACATATCCCTCCCTGCCGAGAGCGCGGGACACGGTTACTGCCGATTCATCATCGCCGACGCAGGCTCGCATACCTGACATTTCGCACTTTTCTCCGAGCTTTGCATAAGCTATAAGCTCGCGTCCTATGCTGTCATTGTTCCAGCCGCCGCACAGAATAGAGGTCGGAGCATAGTCCCTTTCACAGGCATTTACATTAAAATGCAAAATACCGCTTGCTGCAAGCATAAGCGACATCACTGCCGCAATTGTTTTTTTCAGCATATATTTTTTATCCTTTCACAGCACCTATCATAACACCCTTTATAAAATGCTTCTGCACAAACGGATACATCACAAGCACCGGCAGACTGCTGACCACTATAAGCGAATACTTCATCAAATCCGCCAGTCCCTGCTTTGATGTCATGGAATCAAAATCCGTCATCATTGCCGAATCCATCTGATTTGCAATAAGAATATTTCTCAGAACCAGCTGCAGCGGATACAGTCTTGAATCCGTTATATACAAAAATGCGTTAAAATACGAATTCCAGTGTGCAACGGCATAATAAAGCATAATAACCGCAATTACCGAACCCGAAAGCGGCAGCAAAACCTTTGCAAAATACCGAAAATCATCGCAGCCGTCAATAACAGCCGCCTCAAACACTTCATACGGAATACTGTTTTCTATAAATGTTCTTGTTATAATCAGGTTATACACCGACAGCGCTCCCGGCAGAAGCATTGCCCACGGTGTGTTCAGAAGTCCCAGCTCGCTCACGATTATATAGGTAGGTATCATACCGCCCGAAAAAATCATGGTAAACGTGAACAAAAACATTATCAGCTTTCTGTGCGGCAAATCCTTGCGTGAAAGCGGATATGCCGCCGCCATTGTCATGCCGACATTTATAAATGTTCCGACAACCGTGTAAAATATCGTGTTTCTGTAGCCGATAAGCACCTCATTTGTTTTAAAAACCGTTTTATAGCCCTCAAGGCTGAAATCCACCGGCAAAAGGAAAACCTTTCCCGCCATAACCGCTTCCTTTGACGAAACAGATGATGATACTATGAATATCAGCGGCCACAGCATAATCACAAGCACTATTGCAATAATGATATTTACAGCTATATAGAAAATACGGTCATCTGTCGATAATTTTACTTTTTTATTCATTTTCATGTGCAAATTCTCCTCATTACCACAAACCGCTGCCGTTATATTTCTGCGCCAGCTTATTTACACTGACTACCAAAACAAAATTAATCAGTGAATTGAACAATCCTATTGCGGTTGCATACGAATAGTTGCCGCCGCTCGATGAAATACCCTCTTTATAAACGTAGGTAGATATAACCTCGCTCAGTCTCAGGTTTACATCATTCTGCATAAGAAAAATCTTCTCAAAGCCAAGATTCATAAGCTGACCGATATTCAGTATCAGAAGAATTACAACCGTCGGCATAATCGATGGAATGTCAATACTCAGCACACGTCTGAATCTTGAAGCTCCGTCCACCTGCGCCGCTTCATGCAAATCGGGCGACACCGAGGACAGCGCCGCTATGTATATTATCGAGTCCCAGCCCATGTTCTGCCATATTCCCGACCAGACGTACATATGCAGAAACGAGGACGGGTTTGTCATAATATCAGGCGCGTTTGTGCCGTTTATGATTTTGTACAGATTTCCGTACAGTCCGACATACGGGTTAAAAAACTGGTTAATCATTCCCACCAATACAACCACCGATATAAAGTGCGGCATATAAACAATCATCTGCGTTGCCTTTTTGCAGAATTTGTTCCGCATTACATTTATGCATATCGCCAGAACAATCGGCACGGGAAAGCGTGCAATCAGCGAGTAAAGCGACACTACGAACGTGTTTCTTATTATACGTCCGAACTGATAGGAATGAATAAATTTTGTAAAATACTTCATTCCTATCCACGGACTCCCGAAAATACCCTTTGAGGCATCAAATTCCTTAAAAGCTATCTGCAAGCCCGCCATGGGACCGTAAGCAAATATTATTATGTACACCACAGGAAGCAGCAGAAAAACATACAGCTGCCAGTATCTTTTCAAATTATGCACGAATCCTCCCGTTTTTCTGCTATTTTCAATACCTGTTTTCATTTCCGTCTCCCCTATTACTTATTCGCTCTGTCATATGCCGACTGCGCGGTCTTTATAAGCTCCTCAACTCCGATTGACTTCAGCTCGCTTATATACGAATCCCATTTTGAGTCAATATCCAAATCGCCTATGATAAATCTTGTAATCATATCCTTGCGGTAGGAATCTATATTCTGCTGAATTTCACTTATCGTATCAGTTTCATCCTCGGTGTAAATCAGCTTTGTTATATACTCCTTGGGTATCTTTTCCATATAGCTTTCCAGCTTGTTTGCTATTTCCGTTTCAAATATGTTGCTCTTGTTCTCAACGGTTGAGAATGACAATTCATAGCTTCTGTAACCCGGAGTACCGTTTTGCCAATGCGAATTCTGCGGTGATCCCCATGCAAGAACAGGGTTTATCTTTGCTTTATATCCCATATAGTCAAACATACTCTTCTGATCCGGTGTTGCCTCAAGCCAGTCTGTTCCTTCTTTTCCGAAACGTGACCATATCGTCATTTCCTCACTCATCATTATGTCTGCCATTCTGAATGCCGCCTCCGGATTTTTGCAGTTCTTTGTGATAAAGAACGCATTTACCGGAATACTCGGTGCATATACCGCATAACCCGTTCCGTCATTCTGGGTAAGCGGCGGAAGAATTTTATATCCGTTCTGACGGTCACCCGAGCCGTTGAGATATGTCGGAGCCATTGTGGTAAAGCTGCCCACCTGAACCGCATTCGGATTTTGCACCGTCTGCCGCGACTGTGCTCCTGCCGATGTAAACGATGACGGTGACAGCAGCCCCTCCGAGCAAAGCTTATTCATATATTTTACGGCTTCCTTATATTCCGGCTCATAGTATGCCGCCTTTACCTTTCCGCCGTCCAGATAAAGATAATTGCTCTGCGGATTTATAGGCAGAAATGCCGCACTCAGATAATCACTGAACCACGATTCGCCGCCGTTAGTTGCACCCAGAAGCGGTATCTCGTCCGCAACTCCGTTTCCGTTCGGGTCTTTTTCTTTGAAAGCCTTTAACACGTTGTAGAAATCATCAAGCGTTTTCGGTGTTTCAAGTCCGAGCTTTTCAAGCCACGGCTGATACAGCCACATACGGTAGCCCAGCTCATTCTGCATGATTTTCAGGTATCTCGGCACTACATATATATTGCCGTCAACCATTGTTATCATTTTCTTTAAATCAGGCTCTTTTTCAAGAACATCCTTTATGTAATAGGAGGAATTGTCATAATACTCATTGAGCGGTATTATAAATCCCTTTGAAGCATATCTTGAAATTGTGCTGTCACTTAACGGAACATTTACAATAACATCCGGCAAATCTCCGCCGCCTGCCGAAATCATAAGCTCTACTTTCTGCTTTGCCTCGTCCACCGATGACGGCAGATACGAAAATTCAATATCGCAGTTCATTTTTTCTTTAATAGCCTGTGTGTACAGGTTTGTATCGTAATCGGTTACGAGCGGATCCTTCGGGATTCCTACTTTTAACGTTACTTTATTTTTGCATACGGGAAATTCCCCCGGTGCATTAAGATTTGTGTCTGCCGTATACCCCGAAGCGGCAGAATTTTCTTTACCGTTCGGAACCGTTCCGCACGATGCGCACATCGTTACTGCCGTTCCCATTGCCGCCAATGCCATACAGATTTTTTTCATTTTATAATCATTCCTTTCTGTCTGATGTCTATGTTATTTTTAATTTTATCACCGTAATTTTTTCAAGTCAATCCGAAAAAGATAACCATAGCAGGAAAATTCTAACCGATTACCGTATTATCAGTGTACACGGCGCACTTAACGGGATTAAATTCTCCATATTCCATATATAAAGCCGTACTTTATATTCCGAAAATTCCGAATTTGCCAGGCTGAAATTATAGTCTCCTTTATCGTCAACCGACTTTGCCTGAACATTTATTATGTTTCCCTCATTATCCGAAATCACCGCAATAAGCTTTTCGTTTCCGTTAAGCTTATCCTTATCGCCCACTCCGATATTTGTTTCAAAGGATATTCCGCTGTCCGTTTTTCTTCCGTCCGCCGTATCTATGGTGACTCCGTCCTCAAATGTAATATCCGTTATTTCGCTGCTTAAAGTATATTCATTCCGCAGGTAAGCTTTTCCGTTAACATATGCTCTTTTTCCGCTGTCACATGAAATTTCCGCAGCATTTCCGTTTTTAAGCTTTACACTTCCGCCCGTACCGGCTTTTACTATATAATCGCAGTTTGGTTTAAAAACATTTCCCCAGCCCGTTTGGTCACCTGTTTTACTGCCGAGGGTTTCATATGCTCCGTCCGAAAACACAAGCACCGCATTTTCCTCATTCTTGTTATCCGCTGTCCGACTGCCTGCAAATATTCCGGAATTATCGGAATTTCCGCTGCTTAATCCCGTGCGTGTCGCTGCTTTAAGCTTTGGCGATATAACGGTTATGCAGTCCCCCGAAACTCCGTAATCGCTTGCCCATTTAAAGCCCCAGTCATTATAGCAGCCGCCGTAAATTCGTCTTAGAACCTCGCCTCCGGCTGCATTTATATGTGTATTTCCCACGAAATTGCAGCTTTGCGAGCCTCCGAAAATTGATTCCGCCGTACCGCCGTTAAAGTCTATATACGAATTTCCGTTATGAACAGTCTTTTTATCCACCGTACCGCCGTAAATATTCATAACGCGTCCGCCGTCAAAGCTTATATGCGTATCCTTTAAGACTGCCGCGGCACTTCCGCCGCCGACAATATACGATACAACACCGCCTTTAAAATTTATGTATGTGCTTCCCGACACATCGGCACCGTCATTCTTGCCGCCGCCGAATATTCTGCTGTCATAATAATTGTCCGCATTATCCTCAGCCGAATATCCGCTGTTCATTCCGTACACCGTGACTTTCGTATCTCCCGTTACGGGTGCATTTTCGCCGCCGCCGAATATCCGTCTGTATGTTCCGCTCATTACGGTTATATCCGTACTTTCACAGGTATTGTTCAACGATGTTCCTCCGAAAATATCTATCGGCTCACTCATCACAAGACCTTTGCCGAACACAACACGGTTTCCCCATGCAAAAATTTTATTTGCACTTTCGCTCATGCTTGCGGTCGCTCTCGACTTTACCGTCATATTTTCAAGCACCATCGGCAGTTTAATATGCATGCTGACCGTCCCCGTCAAATCCAAGCCGCCCGACACTTCTCCCGTCACGGGATTTTTGCCCGTTACCGTCACTTTTTTGCTTGTACCCGTAAGCTGCGTATTACTTGACACCGCCACAATATCACACAACACAATCGTTGAATAATCCTCTGCCGCACTCACCGCTTTTGTAAGCGTCTTAAACGGCGACAGGCTTGTTCCGTCATTTGTGTCGCTGCCGTTCGACGATACATACACTGTTTTTGATATTGAAGTGTCCGAGTATATTTCATACGAGCCGTCAAGCTGCGAAAGCGGTATGCTTATACTGTACTTGCCGTCCGCATCCGCCTTCGTCTGATTGATATAGCCTATATCTTCATATCCGGGTGACGTGCGGTCACTGCCGTATTTAAGCGTCATTACCGAAATCCGTCCGTTTGTTTTTCGCATATCGGCTGTTCCCGAAAATGTAACCATTCCCTCGGCAAATGCCTGCAGCGATATTGCCGATATAAGCGCCGATACCGCGATTACAGCAATTTTCTTCATTTTTATAACCATTCCTTTCCGTGCCGCAAGGCACAAAGCTTATTTTACCTCATCAAACACCCTTACATGGTCGACTACAAATTCATCGGGCAAAACAGCATTTACAAGTTCTCTGACAGGGTGTCCCGCCCATACATCGCCGTGACCGTCAAAACCGCAGTCCTCACCGAAACCGCGGTGATAGCCGTGACATTCCGTACTCACGAGAATAAACTCCTCGGTTTCCGACACGGGCATATCGGGTTTTCCCTGAAAGCCTATTCTCTTTCCGTCGGCATAAAACGTATAGCCGTCCTCATTCCAGTCAACTCCGTAATAATGCCAGCCGTCCTCCGTTTCTTCATACGGATATTCAAAATGCCCCGGCCACACCGAGTCTTTGCCGTAACCGCCGTAGCCGTTGCCGCAAAGCATCATTCCGTCCGTGTGCTGGCGGTAGTTTTCCATTATGTCCGTTTCCACACCGCATGCCGATGCGTCGGGGCTTGAGCCTATCCCCGGTGCCTGAAGCCAGAATGCGGCATGCCAGCCCGGATTCTTCGGCAGACGGCATCTTATTTCATAATATCCGAATTTATGCATAAATTTTGCCTGTTCAAACTTTCCGAACGGCCAGAAGCCCTCCGAATCCTTCGGAATATCATATGTAAGAGAACCCGTCTGCAAATGTCCCGAATAAAAATTCCCGTCATGTTTTATAAGCTTTATATGAAGATTGCTTTTTCCGTCAAGCTCCACACCCTCTTTTGTAAATGTGGGGGACTTCCTGCCCCAAAAATACAGTCTGTAATTCCACTTGCTTTCGTCCAAAGCTTCTCCGTCAAACTCATCACTCCATACCATACGCCACTCTTTACCCTCGGGCAGCATACTGCATGCATGATTTTCCACTTCAAATTTTTTCACGGTTAAATCCCCTTTCAGCACAATTTTACTTATTGCTGATTTTATTTTATTATTTAACACCCCGTCAGTCAATCTGAAAAAAAGAACCGCAGCCGTAATTTTATAACCGGCTGCGGTTCTTTATATTAAAATTCATTTCGGCAGCATGACCGTAAATATCGTGCCGTCTTTTTCATTGCTTGTCACTTCAATTTTTCCGTTCATGAGCTCGATAAGATTTTTTACAATGGCAACTTCCGTCAGCGTGCCGTGATTTGTCAACACGGTACAATCTTTCAAAAATATGCGCAATATCCTCATTCGCTATAACTCCCGTCCTGTTCCGCACCGAAAAACAAATGTCTTTTTGTGTTTCGGAGTTTTTTAACATCCCCTTTTCCGTTTTATCTGGTTTATGAACAAAGCTTTCCTTATGAAAATACTGCCCATTATTGACAATTTAACAATTTTTTTTGATTTTTGAAAAAAACATCTTGACAATCCTGCAGATATATGGTATTATAATCAAGTACGAAAAATAAGGAGAAGTATCGAAGTGGTCATAACGGGACTGACTCGAAATCAGTTGACGGGCAACCGTCCGTGGGTTCGAATCCCACCTTCTCCGCCATAATAACGGGATGTGGCTCAGTTTGGTAGAGCACTACGTTCGGGACGTAGGGGCCGCTGGTTCAAATCCAGTCATCC
>CAJKHT010000045.1 GCA_905199755.1 uncultured Eubacteriales bacterium
CAAAGGAATTTACTTTTGATATATCAAATAAATTCTTTCCCCTTTGTACAATCGGTATTTTATATTTACCGCTTTCACTATCAAGCGTACCCACACCGTCAGTACTGCCGTATACATTGAATTTTGTAAATTCTTCACCCGATAAATGGTCTGACAGCATTATCGGATAACCCGTAACATCGGTATGCGGTATTGATTTTTGCTTTAATTCTGCCAGTTCGGTTTTACCTATTGCTCCGATAACACTCCGTGCATTGGTTTTCTCTTCATCAGTCATATCATTAATTCTATTAGCGCCGGACAACGCAGCTTTAACTGCATAATCAAGATTTGCAGGAACAATTGGATTAAATTCATTTATTTTTCTGTCAATCATTGTTTGATCTGCTTTATTTATCATTAGTGTCCCAAGTTCACCAATCGCAAAGCCATAACCTGGATGTACTTTAACTACACCACCTTTTGTTTGAGTAGCATAATCAGTATTCTTCACATAAGAAGATAAATCTGTTGTATTAACCTTATCACTCAAAGCATTGAATACACCGCTTGATTTAACAGGATTACTACTATCAGCAGTTGGTATATCATCAAATGTTAACTTATCTTGTTTACCCTCCAAATCACTATCCAGTTCCGTCTTTGTAGGCAAATCGGTAAGCTTTGCTTTTTCTTCATCTGTGTAGTCATTGGCAGATAAGCCTTTTCCGAATACCTTATCGACTTTATTTGATAACTCTCTTTCAAGGTCAATAGCAGTGCTTTCAAGGTTACTTTTGTTTGCTTTAGTGTCCAGTACCGCTTTTATGCCCTTGCTCTTGACAGCATTATTGCTGTTTTCGGTAGGGTAATCATCAAAAGTAACATTTATATTCAGACTGAGGCTGCGTATAAATTCCGCAAGGGCATTTTCCGTATCGAAAACAGGAATAATCTCATCTGTGCTTAACGTGTCCTCAAAATCAATGCGTAAAATATTTGTGGTTATGATTATGCTTTCAGATGTAGGTTTTTCCGATACCACGGCAAAATTACCGCCGATAACAGACATAAGTGTTACCCCGTGTTTTATTACGCATGACGGAACAAGGCATGCACTGTCATCAATAGGAACAATTACAGGCTTTTCAATGTCGGCGCATTTGAACAATACCGCTTTGTTTAAGCCGTTCCATTCAGATGAAAATTTGAAATTAAAATTCAAATAATTCTGTGAATTGCTCACAAGTACATCGGTTGTTTCGCGAATAAGTTTTTGCCTGTCCACCGTAAAATTAATATTCATATATTTGCCTCCTCGTTTTATGCCCTTCCGAAAGCTATATAATAATATGTATTGTTATTGCCGTTGGAAGAATTTAAGTCCGAAACACGTTTTGCAAGAAAGCCGTTGCTGCATATTTCAATCCGCGGATTGGAAATGCCATCAGCCGCCAGACCACCGTAATATCTTGTGCTTGAACCGGAGGGGTTGTAACAAATACCGATGTCGGTAAAAACAAAAACCGCGTCGGGTGTAAAGCCTATGTTTATCATCTGACTGCTTTCACCGTTTCCCGTATAAACTCCGGCATCAAATCGGCAGTGCTTTGTTTTGTCTGCGGTGTGTTTGAGAAAATCCGCTTGAGTTGCCTGTTTTGCATTTGTTACATTCCCCAAACCGACCTGTGCTGCTGTGACCTCGTGAGGGTTATTTTTATTTGCGGCATGTTCCTGTGCATCATCAACAGCCGCCGATACTTTTCTGAAATTTTCGTTTATTACGGAAATATCCGCATTGTCCGAATATTCCGGGTATACTAAATTATCCATTATTTACCTCCTTATTAAGAACATCATCCCATGTAATGGACTTTAAAGCTTGCCATGCTGAGCTTTTTACGGTTTGCCAGTCGTTATATATAAATACGTATTCAACTTCGAGATGAGCCGGAATAACATTGCTGACAACGTTTTTTACGTCTGACATGTTGGGTGGTCTGCCGATGCGATTTATAAATTTAATTTCAATTTTGTAATCGCTGAATTTCTCGGTTATTTCAACTTCACCTTTTGCATACGATTCTATGATTGTTTTGAGCTGACTGACGGTTAACACACCGTAGCCGCGCATTTTGGACTTTATGTTTGACCGCCGCTCATCAAGAGTTGCGTTTATGTCGTGTGTAATACATAAAGATTTTTCATAATCCGCAAGCTTTTCGTCAGCGGTATCAATCAGCATTTCTTTAAAGACATGATCGCATGAATCGGATAAGTTTTCTAATTCCTTGTCATTTGCTTTCATAATTGCCTGCATAAGCCTTGAATGTTTGTATATTCCGGGCAGATATGATTTTAAGCTATTCAATTGATGTCACCCCCGGAATAACCACATTTGCGGCAGGGATTGCGATGTTTGCGGTCTGATTGTTAATCTTTAAGCCGGAACAGTCGTTTACACCGTCCACAGACATAATCAGTGTCAGAACTTTTGCATAAGTTATGTATGTGCCGCTTGTTTCCGGGAAAGAAATATCCTTAAAATAATTCTTTAGCGAAGCGCATATGTTTGAATACACATCGACGCTTGATGCGCTGTTAGTTAAGGACAGTTTGCAGGAAATATTTACTGTTACTGTCTCGGCAGCTGCCACCGTGATTTCGGCGCCGATAAAGCGGTTGTCATTGATATGGGCTTGTACATTGTCTGTAAGCGTCTTGTTTGAGCTTTGCATTGATGTATCTGTGATTACAACCTTAGCCGTTCCGGCACCGTTCCAAAGCGGAACGCACAACGCACCGCCTACGCCGTCAACTTCAAGTGCAAGCTTTTCATAATATGCTTTGTTTCCCGGAACCGACGGCTTTTTCATATACTCAAAAAATCTGTCTTTTAATTCGCTGTCCGTCTCAATGTTGCTGCCGCCCGTTACGGGAGCGGTGTTAATTACGGAAGTAAGACCGGGAACGGTTATCGGAAAGCGGTTTATTTCACCGATTGCGGCATTACCGCCAATCCCTGTCGATGTACACATCACGGGAAGTATGACCGTTCCCTCGCTGCCGATAGCAGCGGTGTCTGTAATCTCATATACGGCATTGTTTGAAGCAACAAGTGTGTTAATGGGGATATTTACCCCCTCATTGCCCGAAATCGTGACATAACCGCTTGCGGCGGTTGCTTGTTTTCTGTAGAAACCAAATTCTTTCAGGCGGTTTTCAAGATATGTTCCCGATGCCGTGTTGATACTCATCTGACTTTTTCGATTTTCGAGCAAATCATAGAAATTCAGCAGTTCGAGCGCAATAGGTGCTTCGGCATCATATATGTAACTGCCCTCTGATTTATCCCATTCATCGGGAATTTCGTTAAGCAGCCTTTCGAGGATTGAAGCCTTTGATTCTGTCATATGTCGGATACCTCCTTTAACGTACCGAAATCTGTTGTTACAGTTATGTTTATAACTGCCTTGTCGGTATGGTCTTTTTGTACGGAAACATTGTCAACGCTTTTTATGTATTCGCATTTCAGCAATGCTTCGGATATTGTGCGCTGAACCTCCGATTGCATAAAAGCTTGCGGCAAAACTTTTCCGATTAATGATATAACCTCCGCACCGTATGCGTCATATATCTTGTATCTTCCCTTTGCGGTACGGATTACTTTTTGAATGAATTGCTTTACATATTCTTTTCCGACCACGGTTTTCACGTGTCTGTTTACGGAGGTGAAATCTCCTAACCGAAAATCAAAATACGGTGTTTTTTTAATCATTGAAGCACCCCCAATACATAAAATTTACCGCAGTCATTTAAAATGACGGTTTCCTTGCCTAAATTAATATAATTCCCGTTGTCGTCCCTTTCCGAAAGATTTACCGTAGTTTTGAAATCGCTTGCCGATAATATTATTTTTTCGCCGATTTTAATTTTAATATCGGGGAGTGAAACAATACTGCCGATAATTAAAAGCTTTTCGGAGGAGTTTTCGCGTTCTTTGAGCATTTTTGCCAATTCAACTATACCGTTCATGTTATGAAATCCTTTCCAAGTCAATTTTGTTGTAATGTACACCGTTTGTTATGCTGTGCTGCGTAGATGTGATGAGGTAAGAACAGTTGTCATCAGTGTTTATGCTGCTGCCGGCGCGTGTATATCCGTCAAGGCTTTCAACAATCTGAAACGAAAACGTTTCTTTCGGTTTGCCGTTTTGGACTTTTTCAGCATTTATCTCATAATCGGCGCTGCTGTCCTCGGAAACATTGATCACCTTTTGTATAAACCCGAATTTCTGATATAAAGCGCTGTCGGTATCGTTACCCAGAACATTGGTATCCGATACCGCTTTTACGGCTGTCACCATATCCTCAACAGTAACGGAATGAGTAACATCAAACCTGTGCTTTATGCTGTCCTGTACTTTTACATTTGACGCAATGTAAAACTGCGGTGAAGCCGTTTTCGAGCCTAAGCGGTATATGCGTATGCCTTCGGGAACAAAATCAAAATTAAATCTGCCGGAGCAGTGCGATAAAATATCTTTTATTATGTCCGATATGGACTTGTCAATATATACCGCGGTAATGTACCCGTTTAAATCCTCGGGGAGTTCGGCAACAGGTACGCTCAGATCGTTTAATATTTTCGTCAGACAATCAATAACGTGTGCCCCCGTAAACTGATATGTGTCCATGCATTTGTTTAAGTACAAGCCTGCATCGGCGGCGGTGTATTTGTTGATTTTGCTGTCGCTGTTGTCAGAGGAGATGATAACACCTCTGAACATTTCATTGCCTGCAGCGTAATATCTTATAATGTCACCCGGCTGCGGAACGTATAAGTGTAAATACTTTGTGTTGTCGGCTTTGGGAACCGAAAACTGCATTGTTGTCGCAAGCTCGTCAACGGTATTCGACCATGAGAAATCGCAGTAATATTGTGTTATATCATTGTCAGCGGCATACATTGCCGTTTCCGCATATGGCACAATCAAACGCGGTTGCTTGAACAGCGTCGGGTGCAGCGGTATTACTTCATTTGTGTTTTGAAAATATGTAATCTTTTCCGAATCGGATGATTTTGATTTCTCCGGTGTGGTATCGGACGTCCATATGTCCGTTATCCGCGCGGCACGGTTGATGCTCTGCGCATTTAATGCGGCGGAAAAATCGTCATTTGTGTGTACAACATCACCGTCAACCACAAATTCAAGTACATTGCGGTCAAACGGATAATCGTGGTACATGTGCATACTGTCCGTTTCGCTGTCTTTCTTTTCATCGGTGATAATGCAGTATATTACATTACCGTCATCAAATCTGATTTTTACATATGTTCCGGGGTTTCCGTAGTATGAGCCCATGGCAACTTCGATATATTTCCCGGCTTTAATTCTCAGACCGCCTCCGGATGTTGTAACGTCCGAAGCGTAGGCTATCTTGTAATTATCGGTGCTTGTATCGGTAATCATCTGATAAGCCATCCATGCTTTTGTTGCAAGGTCTTTGCCTATGTTGGGGACTTCCCTTTGTACCCAGTTGGCGCTGTAATTTTCGCCGACTTCATCATATTGCGGGCAAATTATATGCGTGTAGTTTCCGCCTATCGGATAAGTATGTTCCGCAACGGTACGGTTTGACGGACCTTCACCGGCGGTATTGCCCTCAACGGTGGTAAAGCTGCTCCCGTCGCATGAAACAATAATGCCGATGTGTTTGTCTTTTCTTAACATAAAATCCCCGGGAGACGGAACATAACCGTCTCCGTTGGGATGTCGTCTGGTTTCGGGTACAAAATCATACATACCGCCCGAACCGCACCATGCCGTTTTCGGCACAATGCTTTCGGGGACTTTCGCCTTGTTGCAGCAGTACGATACAAATACCGCACACCACTGATATTCCTCACCCTTAACCGATGTACCGTAGTACCACGTGTTGTATTTGTTGCTGTTGTTTTTGCTTATCTTGCCGCCGAACGATTTAAGCTCACTCAATGCGGCATTAGCCACGTCCTGTCCGCTTGCCATTGTATCACTCCTTAATCAAGTAACCCCAGTCTGTCAAGACGCACCAAATCACGTAAATCGTGATTGTCCAGACCGTATAAGGTGTAACCGTTATCGTCCGTGCCCGTGCCGGTGATTACTCCTTTTGCAACAGCCTTTGTCACGGCATTCTTTGCCCATGACGGAATGTTATCGTCAATGTAGTTGTAAATATCTGCATTTTCAAGGTTTGACATGCGCTCGTTCAGATTGTCCGTAACTGCTTTCAATTCGTCATATTCTGCTGACATTAAATCATTTACCTCCGTTTCGTATTCATTTTCAAGCAAATTAAATTCGCCAAATTCCAGAGAGTAGTTTATATTTCCGTCTCTGCCGACAGTGTAATCAAAGCTTGTAACGGCAACGGCAAGATTAATATTGCCTACATCAATAACAAGACGTATGGGAAGCTTCTGCTTTATCCATGTATCAAGCTTGAATACATAGTCAAAACCCCATATTTCACGGGATTTGAGAAACGGATAATCACGGATAGGGAAGAAAGCCGACCAGCTTATGGTTTTGAGTTCCGGCTCGCCTATGATTCTTATCCATGCATTGTCTGTTGTTTTAAACGTTTCGCCGGACTGTCCTTTTTTTATTGAGATTTCGGGAGGAATTACGGGGAGGGTTATAATTTCCGCCCCGTTGTTCACACTGAGAAATATATTCATTTAAGTGTACCTCCTTACAGATTTGCCAATGCAAGCTTTAATTTCATTGCCACTTGATTTACCGTATCGTCAACATTTCCGCTGCCGTAAACGTAAATGTTTATGTTATTGTTGTTTGCGGCGCGTTCCAGCGGCGTCACCCGTGCGCCCTGCGGAAGATTTAAAAACTCGGGACCGCGTTCGCCCACAAGAACGGTGCCTGAGCGTTTTATAATACCGCCCGTAGCCAGTCCCGGAACATTGCTGTCATTTGTGGGAATTGTGGGGATATTCACACCGGGCACCTTGTTCATGAGTTTTATTGCTCCGTTTATTGCATTTGTAATATGCTCCTTAATTGCTTTTCCGGCACCGCCGAATATATCCTTGAAAAAGTCGGCAGTTTTTGAAAACACATTTTTAATGCTTTCCCAGACACTCGCAAAATAATCTTTCCATGTGCCGACAATGCCCTTAATGCCGTCCCATGCGCCTTGCCAGTTGCCCGTCAGAACGTCTTTAACAACGGAAAAAATGCCTGCAATGGTATTCCATACAGCCATAAAAAAGCCGCTTGCCGCAGTCCATATAAGCTGTATTTTCGCCCACGCCATTTGAAAAGCGCCGCTTAAAACCGTTTTTGTATATTCGGCATTTATTTTAAAGTGTTCCCATATGCCTGAAAAGAACGGTTTAACCTTATCCCAAACAACTTTTATAAGCTCCCATGCCTTTACAAAAGCATTTGATATAGCCTTTGCGGCAGCGTTAACGGCATTTCTGAACGGCTCACAGGTTTGGTACAGAACGACCAATCCGGATACTGCCATTGCAATCCAGCTAAAAGGACTCATTTTCCCAACAAGGTTTAAAATCTTTGTTTTTAAAGTTGTCAGTTCAATTACAAGCTTTATTGCACCTAATGCACCTGCAATACCTGCAAGCAGCGGCGCATATTTGGGTAGTTCATTAATTGCAAATGCACCGATTTTTCCAAAGTATTCAACAACCTTTGCGGCAAAATTAATCAAGTTGGGGAGTATATTTTGTATAGTACTTCCCAAATCACCCGTGTTGATGTTTCCGAATGCCTCTTTTATCCTTGCACCTACGTCAAAAAATGCATTTTTCAGATTTTCGATTGACGGACGGCAAGCATTATACAAGGATTGTATTTTACCGAAGAAACCCGATACTGCATCACGCATCTGCGGAATATGCGCCGCAAAGTATGATACGGTATTTGAAACAACCGGAAGCAGAGCGAAGCCGATTTCGTCTTTTACAGAACCCCATGCATTTTTTAATTGCCTTATTTTACCTTCATCGGTTTGTGCCATCTTTTGAGCCAGACCACCGAAATTTTTTCCCAAAACATCAACAAGTGCTGCAGCTTTTTCGCTTTCCGTGCCTGTTTTCAGGATTTTTTCCTGCGCTTCGGTAAAAGACACACCGGCTTTTGTCAGTGCACCGGTAGAACCGTTCATAACCTTACCTATAAGATTACCGCTTTGTATCATCTGCTCCTGCGAAACATTTACACCGTACTGTGCAACAGCTAAATCCTGAAAAGCCGGCAGCAGCGTTTTTATTGTATCTGCGCTGAGCTGAAAAGTGGCAAGCTGCGAAGCTCCCGCCATTGTTGCATCTCCTTCGATAGTGGTGCAAAGTTCCAATGCATCGCCGTATTCGATAAGGTCTTGCACTTGCGCTTTTGTCGTACCCGACACATTCATCATAAGCGTTTTAAGACGGGTATTTGCTCTCTCAAGCTCCATTACTCCGTTTACGCTGTCTGTTATCAAATTTTTTATCGCGCCGGCGGAGGCTATGCCGGCTGCTGCTCCTGCAATCTTTTTCGCAACACTTCCGAAATTGTTTCCGAGGTTGGTGTTGCTTTTGCTCATTTTATCGTTCTGCCCGATAAGTGACTGTAATTTTCCTTTTAAGCCTGTAACCTCCTGTGCCGCTTTACGGGCATTTGTAAAAAAATTCCCGGCATTAAGCACTAAAGTTGCAGCTATACTTTTTTTCCTTGCCATTATCCACCTCCGAACATTGCTTTTAACTTTTCTGTTTCTTCCTCACGCTCAATATTGATATTTTGCATGAAAAAGATTTTTTCAAGAGGAGAGAGGGCGAGGAGTTCCGATAGGCTATGCCCTTTTCTGAGGTAATAGCCTATCATGTACAGTTCATCGTCCTCCTCAATCAGTTTTTTACCGTAACCACACGTTCCTCATCAATGCCGGCAAGCCCCGTGCACTTTTTCGCAATCTGTGCCGCTTCACCGGGCAGAAACAGTTTATCTACAATGTCCATAGGCTCCCTGCATTCATATGCCTGCTGTAAGCGTGTGTCCTTTAATGACGGGGAAATCACGCAGTTGTATACTATGTATTTGTTCACGTCTTCCACGGGCATTTCTGCAACATCGGACATAATTGCATTTGACGGTGTTCGTATTATGATATTGCCGTCAAGTGTTTTAACGTATATTTCCGCGGTTTCTTCGCGCTTTTTGCTTCTGAAAATCTGTTCCTTTCGTCTTATCAGTTCATCAAGCGTCAGTTTTATTTTTTTATCCATTTTATAATCATTCCTTTCCTTATGCAATCTTATCAAGATAATCAAATCCCGTAAATCCGCCCGAAAATTCCTCCTCGGTGATTTTTTTCGATTCAAATTTCATTAAAACCAAATCATCGAACCAGCAGTTGTGTAAAGAAATGCGCTCATGTCCCAGCGCGTCGGGATCATCAAGCTTTGCAATGAGTTCCGAGCGCGGATCTTCGCCTTTTTTGAATGCTTCGGCGATTTCTGCCGCGCGTGAATATATTTTCTTGATTTTGATTTTAAATTCACCGGAAAGCCCCATAAGCTTTCTGTCCTCCCACATATCCCCGGCAAATGTAACCTTTTCCGTGTCGGGTTTCAAAGGAGCCTCGAATGATGTAATCTCTGCTATAAGCTCACCGTTCCACCATAAATAGCCGTGTGTGCCGGATATACAGTTTTTTGCTTGAATTGCCATATGTAAAAACCTCCTTATTCAATCGACATGCAGCATGTCAAATCTTCCATAGCGTCCTCGGGCTGTATTGATAACGCGATGAATACCTTGCTGCCCGTGTTTGCTTTTTTGATTTCCTCCTCGGACATAGCGCTCACGTCCTTGCCGCAGTCCTGCAAATATTTTCTTTGTGCGTCAAGGTCAATGTATGCGGTGTTGTCAAAGCCGCCGTATAATACACCGTCGCTCACCAAATCGTTTAAATACGTCTGTATTGCCGATACAAACAGCTGCTTGTTATCGTAGCTGTTTGCGATATTGCCGATGTAAATATCCTCGAAAGTGGTTTCTATATCATCGGCGATAAGGTCAATGCCCTCGGTGATTTTGATTTTTTTCATGTCGGCGGTTTTTCCGTCCGATATTGTCTGCAATGAATTTACTCCGCGTCCGCATTTAATGTTTTCGCCGTCGGAAATAAGTATAAATTTGCCTGCGTCAATATCCGCTCCGGGTGTTGATGATTCCGTTATGGCGGTTACTTCGCTCAAAGGCTTGTAGGTAGCGGACTGTGAAAGCGGTATTCCTGCCAAAAGTCCGGCAATGCGTGCGCAGTACTGCGCCGTGGTGTAAGACTGACTGCCGACCTTAATTCCGTCTGTGGTAAAGTTTATAATGCCCTCGCTGTCGCTTGCGCTGTTCGGCAAAACAGCCTTAAATGTGTGTTTTGACGTGCGCTGCGCAATTATCCAGTCGGCAATTGTTTTTACCGATGCCGTTGCAATCCCCGGGACTGCAAGATAATTAAAGCGCTTGTTTGCGAGCCTTGCCAAAGCGGCGGTGTATGTGGTTTTCTCTGCCGCCGTGCGTTCAACAATAACAAGGCGCGGATTTCCTAAAAATGCAAGCCTTATGTAGTCATAATTTTCAGCCGTCCAGTCGGAAGATGATACATCTGCAAGCTTTCCGTATGAATATCCCGTTCCGGCAGCTGTGCCGTCGGCAAGGATAAGAGCAACAACACCGCTGCCGCTTCGTACTACTGCGGTGCTTGCCTTCTCTTTGAGTTTAAAAATAATTTCGGGTAATCCCATGTTCTTCACTCCTTTTTAATAATCAATATCAAAATCAATATCAGCCATTGCGTCCTCGTCCGTGATGTCCGAATTAAGCTCATCATAAAAGCTTAATTCAAAATCAACGGATAAATTCGGACTATCCGTCTGAAAATTGATTTCATTTACCGTAATGTGTCTGTCCGAAACGTCAAACGGCTTGTCGAAAAACATTTCCCGCATTTTATTTGCGGTGTTTATAAGCTGCTCTGCCGTTTCGGTTTCGGGAAAATATAAAATATTGCATGACATCGACACAAATACCGTGCACCCGTTTTCGCGTGATACGGAGGACGGGAACGCATATACACAGCATGACGGCTTTTTAAACCCCTCCGCCGTGTCCGATGCGTATACTTTGTAGCCGTTGTCTCTTAAAATATCGGCAATGCGCCGCTTAATATCCTTTTCGGTAATCATTCTCCCAAATCCTCCTCATCAATTGCTTGTTCAAGCATTTTTTCGATGTCGGAAAAATATGATCTTTCCGCTTCTTTTATGGATTTATCAAGCATTTTCACACCCTCGGTTCTGCCGTGGGTTTTTATCCCGTGCGTCATTTTTTCCCAATTGGAGTGTTGGGCGACTTTCTTGTTCAGTTTTCCCCGAGTGGTAAAAATTTCGTGTCCGTCCTCAATCAGATGCGCTTTGCTGTCGGTTGATCTGACTCTCGCAACAAGGAATTTTTCGCCCTGATATTTTTTGACTTTCTGCGACCTCCACGACTTTTTTAAATCGCCGTTTTTCTGATATTTTTTCCTGCCTGTGTAATTCCCTTTGTGTACCGGAGTTTTCTGCTTCGTTGCCTTGGCTGTCGCCTGTGCATAAGCCGTAAGTATTGCCTCGGATTTGTCGGGAATACGTTTTGTAATGCGTTTAAGGGATTTGGCGAGTTCATCAAAGCCGAATAAATCTTTCTCAACAGCCATTGCAGTCACGCTCCGATGCAATAATTTTCAGCTGTTCGTTTCTGCTGTCGATATTAAGCACGGAAACAATATCAAACACATGAGAACGAAACAGAATTTTCATTTCGTGATTTATGCCGCCGAAATATCTTGTAATCACATTGTAGGTCGTTTCGGCTCTGAGCTTTTGCGATTCGGCATATTCGCGCCCCGTCTGCGGAGCAGCATGCGCCCATATCTCAAACGGCTTTAATTCCTCCGCTGTAGGGAAATCGTTTGCGAATTTAATATTCCCGTTATCGTCCGACTGTAGGAATATTTCAGCCGTTTTACCGTTTGCCGGGGAAAACACCTGCCATGCGACCGCAACCTCGCCCATATCGTTAATAAAACTGTCTGTGGGTTTTAAAAACACCACTCTGTGCCGTAATTGTGAAAAATTCATATCTCAACCGCCTCCAATCTGAGCTGCATAAGTATACTGTCAACGGCGCGGCTGTAGCTGCCCTGTGCATATAAGCTTCGGTTTTCCCTCCAGTCGGAGATGAGCATAAGCTGCACCGTTTCCGCGCGCCGGCTGTAAATGTCCACGCCCTCGCCGCAGGCGGATTTTACATATTCCTCTGCGGCTTGCGCGAACTGATTAAGCAAAGCATCTTCGGCATCGTTGTCGATGTGCATAAATTCTTTTATTGTGTCAAGCTTAACCATTTTTTTACCTCATAATCAGCCGCCGGAAACGGTTTTTGTTTCTGTTTTAACGGTTTTTCCGTCAGCAGCCGAAAGCAATCCGTAGATATACGCTTCGGAAAGCTCCTGCATAACGCTGAAACCTTCTATCACGCGCAAAGCGGTCTGATTTTTGTTGAAATATACATGCTCCGATGTTGCAAACTGCAATTCGGCATAATCATGAAATACAATCCCGGCTTTGAGTGAGCCTATGAAAACGGGTGCTTTGCCGCTGACATTCGGGAGCGTTGCGTCCGATACGACATATATGGGCAGTCCCTTGAATAAATACTGCGTGGGGGTCTGATAATCAATCTGCAAAACAGGTCTGCCGACTGCGTCCGTTTCGCTGTCAAGCATATTAAAGCCTGTCTGATTTGTAAGTATCACACCGTCAACAAGGTATTCTCTCTTAACGCCCGTGTTAATCTGCTTTTTAAGCTCGTCCACACCCTTAATCTGAACGGCTGTTTTATTCTTTTTAAGTTCCGCAATAATCTTCTCGTTTTCGGTTCTTATTGCTTTACCCGTAAACCATCTGTTTATGTAAGCCATAAGCCCGGCCTTTTCGGCACCGAGCAGAATGTTTGAAATGGGGAATGTTTTGCCGAAAAAGCTTATTGCCCATGATTTTTTCGTAAAAGTCGGATTTGTTGCCGAGGTTAAGTCCGTTCCCTCCGTAAAATCTTCAAGGTTTTCGGTATCGTCTGCGGCAAATACTTCCGTTCCCGAAAGCATTGTTGTCGGAACTATCGTAACAAGCTCTTTAAGAGCGGTGTAATCGTTTCTTGATTCACGTATTGCTAAGTCGACATCTTCCGGCACAAGATAGTTTTCGCCGTTCGTACCGCCTGTTATGAGTGCGTTTTCAGCTTCTGTCAGCGGTTTATGACGGAGTACTTTTGCCATAACGGCAAATCCGTCAGCTTTATTCTCTTTGGGTTCGCCGTTGTTGTCGGGGATACCGGCTTTTTCAGCTTCAAAGATTGCTTTTTCCGAGTTGTATGTGTTTTTCACGTTTTCAATCTCGGCAAGAACCTTGTTAAGCTCCTCCGTACTTCCGTTTGCGAGAAGACCGTCGGCTTTCGCCTGCAATTCTCTCATTTTGTTAAGTAATTCTCTCATTCTCTTATTCATTCTCGTTTTCCTCCTCTAAAAATAAAAAGTTTTTGAAATTTTTAAGCTTTTCCAAAGCTTCGTTTGTGATTTCGCCGTCGGGTATCGGCTGTTTGTTTTGTTCCGCTTTCTGCGGCGGTGTTTTCGGCAAAATCTTGCTTTTAACGGTTATTCCGTCCGGCATCTTGCCGAATGTAAAGTCCGATATGCAGTTGACGGCATCTGTGCCGCCCGTAACGGTCACATTTTTAAACAGCTTTGCCGTTTCATCGGCAGTAAGCCATGTTTCGGCGCTCATAAGCTCTTTTATATGTTCCTCCGTTACGTCCTCTGTGCAATTATCCGAATATACTTTTACAATGCTCTGCTCAATCTTGTCAAGCTCATCGGCGGCGGCGCGCAAATCGTCGGCATTGCCGCTTGTATAAGTCCATGCTTTGTGTATCATCATAAACGTATTTGCAGGCATTATCAGTTCATCGCCTGCCAAAGCGATTACCGATGCTATAGATGCCGCCAGTCCGTCTATGTGTACAATCTTCTTTGCATTGCAGCGCTTAAGAATATTGTGTATTGCGATACCCGCCCAAACGCTGCCGCCGCCGCTGTTAATGTAAATATTTAAAGTATCCGCATTTTCACAGCATTTTAAAGCGTCCGTAATATCCTGCGGACATGTGTCCTCATCGGTCCACTTTGCCCAGCTGTCGGAAACGATGTCACCGTAAAAATATAAGTCGGCGGACGTTTCGGTTTGGTTTTTCACGGTCAAAAACTCCATGCTCATTCATTCTCACCCCCTTGCATTGCTGTTTTTATCGGTATCATATTACCGTTCACGAGATAAGCGTTTCCGCCCTCGCTTTCAGGTATTACCGGCATATCTTCATTGAGCCTGATGTCGTTTGCACTCAGCCAGCCGTTTTGTCTTGCCTGTGCATATCCGTTCATACGCTCTGTAAATGTCGCACGCAAAACAACGTCTGCGTTGAATTTAAAGAAATATCCCTCTGTAATCTGTTCGGGAGTCAAAAGCTTTGTTGTAAGTTCTTCTTCCAGACCTTTTAATTCAACAAGCATTGTATCCGTCAAAAATGCCTGTTGCTGCTGTTCGCTGTTTGCATAGCTTGATTTTTCGTAATTGTTAAGCTGATTGGGTTTAATTCCGAAAGCTCCGGCAATCTGCAAAGCGGTGTATTTTTTTATTTCAATGAATTGTGCGTCCGTAAGCTTTATGTTAAGCGGATTTAATTTCACACCGTAGGGAACGGGAATAAAGTTGACTGCCTTTTTTGCGTCAATTGCCGCATCAAATGTTTTTGTCAGCTGATTTTTATGTTTCTCGTCCAAATCCTGCGTGTATTCAACGGCAACCTTTCCCGTCAGACCGTTTTCATACATGCTGTTGACAAAATTCTGACTGTTTTTCGCACCGTCAAGCGTTGCCCCCAAAATCTCGCGAACCGATAATCCCGTTATGCCGTCAAATGACATGCAAGTTTTAAAGTGCAGTATATCCGACTGCGGAATTTTATAAAATTTCCCCGTGGTCGGCTCGCTGTATAAATACCACACCTGCGACTGCGGCGATAATATACGCGCATTGTCACTGTATATGCTCATGTGGTTGTTGTCGAGTATAAACAGTTCCGGCGGTGCGGATGGTGAAGAATAAAACGGATATACAAAGCAGTTTCCGTTGTGGTGTTTTAAAATCTGCACAACCGCCCAGAATACCGTTGATGTCATGTTTCTGTTCGGGCGCAGTTTTAAAATGTTGTAAAGCGGCAGGTCGGTTGCTTTCTGAATACCGCTGCTTGTTTCGCGGTATAATTTAAGCGGAAGCTTTGCCACTGCTTCGGATATTGTCTTAAGACATGTAAAGTATGTGATTTCCGAAAGATTGCCGTACTTGCTGCCGCCTATAAGCGGTTTCCAAAAATCCGTATCAGTAAATCCGTACCCGACATCGGGATCGGAGGTAAATGCCGTGAATGCATTTTTAAATCGTTTTGTAAATTTCATTTTTTAACCGTTCCTTTCCGTGCTGTTAATTCTGTATAAATTTTTCAAGCTCCGTGAGTGTTTCTTCCATGTACGAGTTAATGTCAAAATAATTCTCATCGTGCGTCATGGCACGGGTGTGAGCAATAATCAAAGCCACTGCAGGGTCAATTTTATATCTTGACCGCCTTTTGTTCGGACGGATATTGTCGTTTTCGTCCGATGTCACAACCACGTTTCCGACCGCCCATTTAAGGACGGGATCGTTATAATGCGTAAGTCTGCGGTCAAATATAATGCCTTCCATGTCTTTTGTCGGTTCGGACAGCGTGTAAAAGCCTTGCCGCACCTCGACCACCTTTACACCCTCGCTCAGCAGATTTTTTTCAAGCTGTGATGCCGACCACGGATCGAGACACGTTTCCAAAACGTCGTAGTCGTGATATAATTTTTTTATATATTCCTCTATGTAGTCAAAATCCACTATTCCGCCGGGGGTGGCGATAATATAACCACCGTCAATGTAATCTTGATAATTAACATTATGCTCCTGCGAAAGCTCCCAAACTCTGTCCTCGGGCATGAATGAACGGTGAATAACCGCATAGCAGTACTTGCCGTCCTCGTTTTTGCCCAGCGGAAACTCCGCAACCACCGCCGCAAGGTCGTTTCTTGTCGCAAGGTCGCAGCCTATGTAGCATTGTCTGCCCAAAAGCTGTTCTTTTGTAACTCTGTCCTCTGCCAAATTGTATTTTTCCATGTTCGCCCACGATGCGGCATCCGAAACCCACATGTTAAGGTTTTTGCATTTAAAGCTGTTCTGCTTTGATTTCATTTCCTTTGCGGTTTTGTATTCGGTTTGCAGATGATTTAAGAACACGCTTATGTTAAGATTGGGATTTGCCTTTATCCACACTTTTTCATTGTTCCAGTCATCGTCCTCGTCAAGCTCCGCAATGTATATAAATGTCTCATCGTTTTCGACCGTTTCGTTCAGGACGTTTTTGTAATAATCGTACTGTTCCTTGCAGAAGCATTGCGGATTTAAGCCTGCGGTTGTTATTATGCCGATTATCGGCTGTTCGCGTGACATAATGCTTGAAACAAGGTTATCGTATACTGCCGAATTTTTATGTGCGTGCATTTCGTCAATCAAAGCACAGTGGGTATTAAGTCCGTCAAGTGTCTGCGCGTCTGCCGAAAGCGGGCGGAAGAATGAAGCGGTGCTGTCAAATGATATGTTCAGTTTGTTAAGAGTTAAAAGTCTTTTAAGCTCCGGCGATTTTAAAATCATGTTGTAAGCTTCCGTGAATATGATTTTTGCCTGGTCTCTGGTGGTTGCTGCGGAATATATTTCCGCACCTGCCTCACCGTCACATACAAGCATGTATATTCCGACTACCGCAAGCAATGTTGACTTTCCGTTTTTCTTTGCGACCTGTACATAAAAATATTTAAAGCGTCTTTTGCGTGTAGATTTTCGTTTCCAGCCGAATATGCAGCCTAAAAAGAATAATTGCCAGTCGGAAAGTATAACGGGTTTGCCCGCCCATTTTCCTTTACTGTGACAGCAAAACTTTTCTGCAAAAACTCGTATACGCTCAACCTCCGACTCATCATAGTAAAACTCATATGATTTTGTCTTTGATTTTTTCAAATCATTCAAATGCCGCCTGCATGCTTTAATTACCGATTGCCCGGCAACAATTTTCCCGGCGCATACTTGCTTTGCGTATTGAGTAGCTGCGTCCGTCATGCCTGTTCACTTCCTTTGATAAAATCCATAATGCTGTTATCCTCGTCTTTGTCGACTGCCGAAATATTTGCTCTTGATGACGGTGTCAAACCAAATTCACGGGCAAGCTTTATCATGTTAAGCCGTGCATTTGTGGCAACGCTCACCTCGGGTATCTGCTGCTGATAACCCTTGTCGGTTTCAAAAACCATACTGCCGCCGTTTTCGGACATTTTCGCCTGCAAATCCTTTTCCGCATGATACCAGTGCGAAAAAGCCGCACAGTATGCACCGAAAGCGGCGATGTCGCCGTCTGTCAGCAAACCGGCTTTAAACACCACCGGGGCAAGCCTTCGCCATTCGGCTTTTGCTCTGCGGTCGAGATGTGCGAGCGGTTCCGGGATTTCCGGGGATACTGAAAACTCCACATCTTTATTAAGCTTTCGTTTACCGGGATTTCCCTGAATAAGTTTTAAATTCGTCGGCTTTGCCGCCGGTCCTCTTGCTCCCATTTTCCTGCTTTCCCTCCATTTTCTCTATTCTCGTCATCTCTTTCACGTTTCCATTTTCTTCCTTGTACCCCTCTTTCAAAACCCGCGAACGTCGTTTCCCCCATATAGCTGCGGTCTTTGTCAAAAAGCCCAAAACTTTTTTTATACCCCCTGCCTGTCACCGTTGCAATGATTGAAACCGCCGTCCTCGGTAGCTGTCTTTATGTCATGACAGCGTTTACATAAAGCTTGCCAGTTGTTGCTGTCCCAAAATAAAGTTTTGTTTCCTTTGTGCGGTTTGATATGGTCTACCACAGTTGCCGGAGTATGTATTCCTTTTGATAAACATTTGACGCAAAACGGATGTCGGGTTAAGTAACCTTTGCTTGCTTTGCGCCATGCAGTATTGTAACCTCGTCTGTACGCTGACGGTCTCTTATTGTCCCGCGTAGTTTGATATTCCTGCATATGCATAGGGCAAAAACGTTCAGAGGTTAATTTTGTACATCCGGGACGATTGCATTTGTGTAAAATTTTGTTGGGGTTGTTTTGTGTAAAATTATTCATATCTTATATTTTGTATAATTTGTCCGATTTTTTATCTACTTATAAATGCTTTGATTTTTATTGCCGCTTATTATACGTTTGCAAATTATGTATAACAGACATTACAAATGAAAGTTAATCATAGCATTTTGAACGTGCTCCGATGTTATGCCGATGTATCGCAGAGTGGTAAGCGGTGAACTGTGATTAAACCAGATTTGAAGTGTTGCGATGTCTTTTGTTTTTTTGTAAAAATGGTAACCGCATGTTTTCCGCATTGAGTGAGTACCGATATTTGATAAACCGATATGCTCCGCAGCTTCGCGTAAAACCTTATATGCCATGTCGCGGCTTATTGGTTTATATTCATTGTTGCGAGTGGGGATAAGTGCTTCACCCGGTGCGCGGTGCAGGCAAAATTCTTTGTAGTCACGGAGCAGCTCTGCATTATATGCTACGGTTATTTCTTTACCGGTTTTAGGCTGACGAAATTTCCGTGTTCGCCGTCCTTTCACATCGTCAACGTCCATTTTTAAAATCTCGCTTATTCTGAGACCTAAATTAATACCTGTGACAAACATAATATAATATTTCATGTTTTTGTCGCGCAGATATTTTTTCATTGCCTCAATATCCCGTTTGTCGCGTATCGGTTCGACCGTATCCATTTTTTCACCGCCTTGTGCAATTCATTGTAATTTCACATGCAGTATAACACAACCAGACCATAACATAACATAACATTTTTTATCATCTTTTCATGCAGACGCAAAATAAGTTGAAAAATAAAAAAAATAATATTTTTTTGAATAAAACACTTGACATATGTGTACAAATATGCTATAATATAATCATAGAGAGGGGGTGAGAAATTGAAACGAAAGCAAAAAAATGACAAGGTTGCCCTAATCAACCTTGTCACATCAATAATAAACTTAACAGCATTAATTATTAAGTTGTTAAGTGAGGGGCGATAAGTCCCTCGCCCTTCGGGGCATTTATATTATACCATTTTCGTTTCATAAAGTCAATGAAAAAAGCAACTTTAATAATTTCGGTTACGGCATTGATTTTGTCGGTAATTAATTTAATTCTGACAATAGGGAGGTTTTAAAAATGGCTGCAAATACTTCTTCAAAGGTTATTCAGCGGTACAAGAATAAGGTTTACAAACGTGTTGTTGCTGATTTGCCCAAAGAGCTTGTTGCGCAATGGGAGGAAAAGCTAAAGGCAGACAATATCGGTAAATCCGAATTTATCCGCAATGCCATAAAGCAATATTTAGGTGAGGATTGACCTCACCTAAATATTTTCTGTATCCATAACTTTTTTAAATTCTTTAAGCGCCTGACCGTGCAAACGGTACACATGAACCACACTGTAATTCATATTCTCCGCAATGCGTTCCCACGTGTAAAAATTCACATAACGGTTAAAAAGTACGGCAAACAATTTTTCATCGTGTATATAAGTGAGTGCGTTTATAATGTCGATTTTTATTTTAAAAAGTTCGTCAATATGACTGTTTATAAGCTTTTCAAAATTATCATAGCTTTCAAGGGTGCATTCATTTTTCAATAATGCTTTTTTTGCCTGTTGTTTTTGGAACAATAAGCGGTTTATCCGCTGATTGATTTTCCAGCCGCGCTGAAGCCACTCTTTCGGAGTCATTATTCAATCACCTCACTCCAATATTTTTTACAGCAATCCCCGCAGTAGTTTTCATCTTTGTCGACGCATATATAATTAAGTCTTTCATCACATACGTTCGGACATATTGCCACAACGCCGTTAATCATACGCGCATGCGGAAATATATTCAAAAATTCGCTCTGACGCGTCTTAACAGGGTGAGTTTTGCACCAATCCAAAACAATTTCATTAAGCTTCTCGAAAGTGATGTTATCCAGCTGACAGTAATTTCCGTCAGACACTCTGCATTTAATGCAATGTTCGGGCTTGCACATACGTTTAAAATCGTATAAGGTAGCTATTTTATTTTCCATTTTCTTTATCCTTTCTGATTCTCTTAATTTCTGTCCAGTCAATAAATTTCATGATTTGCGGCTGCCATGATAAATTAACAATTCCCGTTTTGCCATGACGGTTTTTAGCGACAATAATTTCCGCATCGCCGTTTTCTTCCTTGGTGTAATAGCTTTCACGGTGTATAAACATAACCATATCCGCATCTTGCTCAATTGCTCCGCTGTCACGTAAATCGGATAATTGAGGGCGCTTTTCCTGCCGCTGTTCCGTACTGCGGTTAAGCTGACTGAGTACCACAATAGGACATTTCAATTCTTTGCTGAGAAGCTTTATTTTACGTGATATATCGCTTATTTCATCGTTTCGATTTACGAATCGGCGGTTCCCGTCCGTGGTTATCAATTGCAAGTAATCAATTATGATAACCCCGATTTCGCCATGAAGCCGTTTTATGCGCCGCGCATAACTGCGGATTTTGGAAATTGACATATAACTTTCGTCATTGATATATAAATCCTTGCCGTTTATTTTATTGCCGAAATTTCCGACCTGTGCAAAATCATCACTTGTCAGACTGTGAAATTGTATGTGGGAGTAAAGCACATGCGTTTGTGATGATATAATTCTGTTTATGATTTCCTCCTCGGACATTTCCAGACTGAAAATGATTGCCGTCTTATCTTCATGAAAAGCTGTAAATTCCGCAATATTTGTACTCATGATTGTTTTGCCCATGCCCGGACGTGCTGCAACCACAATCATATTTCCGTTAAGCAGTCCGCCGGTGAAAGTGTCGAGTGTTTTAAAACCTGTTTTATGTCCCGGTATTTCGCTTTTTTGATTATTGTCAGACACAAGGCGGTTGAATGTACTCATCATTTGAGCGCTGACGTTATGTATTTCCGATTTGTTTTCCGCTGTGTCAAACATGGTGTCGATTGAAGCTTCAATTTCCGTAAGCGGAGTGGCGGCATCGTATGCGGCAGAGCTTAGCTTTTGGGCTTGTATAATGTATTGTCTGCGCTTATAACATTCGCATACAATATCAACATATCTCTGCAAATTATGTGTTGTGACAACTGCGGAATTTATGTTTTTGAGGTATAATACCTCTTTGCCGTCAAATTCGATCATACCGTTAATGCGGTTCAGTAAGGTTATAAAGTCAATGGTTTCTCCGTTGTCATACATCGTAAGCATTACGGTGTATATAGCTTTTAGCTTTGTACTGTAAAATGCATCGGCAGTCAAGCGCCCGTCTGTAATGACATCGCCGATTTTATCGGTTTGCATTAATATACCCACTATGTTTTTTTCTGCTTCTTCATTGTGCGGCAGCTCGTTAGTAATATCCATTGCAGTCCTCCAGTCGCTTTAAAAATTCTTTATCATCGGAGGCGGAATTAAAACGGTATTCCGGTTCGGAGGATTTGTTTTGCCCGCAGTGACTGAGCCAGTTTGAAATAAAGCGTTTTATTTGCTTTTTGCGCCGATTCGGATAATTTGTCAGCCAGTCATTCATTTTTTTTAACTCCGACAGAATATCCACACCGGGGTATAAATCACTGTAATATTTAATTAACTCGTCTGTTATGTTAAACAGCGTTCCGTCCTTTAAAGGCAATTGTAAAATCACTTGCGGAGGTTCGGAACTTTTTTGTTCCGAACAAGTATTATTATATTTATTATTAATACTTGTATTATTATGGGTAACATTTTTGTTACCCATTAGAGTAACATTTTTGATACTCTGGGGTAACATTTTTGATACCCTGTTTTCAGGTGAAATATATATTTTCCGTGAATTATTTTCACGCTCCACAGTGATGTATTCTTTGCTTTCAAGCTGACGAACAATCCTTTTAACCGACATAGCGGATATGCCGTATAGCTCGGCAAAATATTGATTACCTGCAACACAATAACCGTATTTGTTGCACAAGCAGGTAATTTCGCCGTAGAATAAACGGGAAAGAGGGGTTAAGTCTTTGTCATAACGGACATTAGCCGGAATTATTGCATAATATCCGGGTTTGTCAATGGTTTCATTCATTTATTTGTCCTCCTGCTTATATTTGTTTTTGGGTGCACTTGAATAAGCCTACAAAAAATCAGACTTTTTTTATGATTTTTAGGCTTATTTTTATTAAATTTTTTTGAATGTGGCTATAAGTTATCCGTCCCGAGGCTTTGCAATAAAGTTTCGGCAGAAAAATATATGTAACATCGTTTCGCATGCCGAGCATTTAAAATTCAGTACATTTACCGGGAAAACTCCAATATAATTTTTACAGTTTATGCAGCCGGAATTGCATTTGGGATCACGCTTGCATTTACTCATGAATTACTCCTTTCCTGTTCCTTTAATTGTTATCTGAAGCTGTCTGCCAAGCCAATCCAAACCTAATCTTGTAAGCTCATACCACACATATTTATCATCTTTAATTTTTTTAATAACATCATCGGGTAATCTATCTAAATTTGGTTCACCGTTCGCTGTTGCACAATAATAATTTCTGTATGGCTTATAAAATGCCTTTTGATGTCTGTGGTAAGATCTTTTATAATCAAGTCCTATCATATGCTTGCAAACCTCTACAACTCTGTCTATTTCAGCTTTGGATAAGCTCATTTCAATACCTATATCCAAACCCATTCTACCCCGATAATTAGCATATTCATTATCGCGTTTTTCTACCCAATTCCGTGGGTGTTTACAACCTAATACACCGTCTTTATGTTCTATCCCGTATTCGTTTTCAGCTTCGGGGCAAACATCTTCATCTGAACCCAAAGGGCAATAATCACATCTCATTCTTCCACCTCCTCAACATAACACCAACTTTGCGGCGGTCTTGTCAGCTTA
>CAJKHT010000046.1 GCA_905199755.1 uncultured Eubacteriales bacterium
GAATATTATATAAAAAATAATTGATTTTGTCTATAAAAAAATGAAAAAAAATGAAAAAAAGTAAATAGTGCTTGAAAAAAGCAGGAAAGTATTGTATAATATTATATAATAGGAAAGATATATATATTGAGCCTGACGGCTTTGTATGACGGAGGAATTTATGATTTATACTATTGCGGGAATAAAAGTGGATATGGAACCTAAATATCCGCGTCTGCAAAAGCAGGGGAAGGCATACATAACGGAGGATACCGATAATGTTAATATCAGAATGAGAGTCAGTGACGAGTTTTTGCAGGAAAAGCACAAAGAGTATCCTCATTTGGATTTGGAAGCGTGTGAATATATGTGGCTGGGAAGCGAATTTTATAACGCGCTTATCGAATTTGACGGTTTTTTGCTGCACTCCTCGGCGGTTGTGTATAACGGCAGAGCGTATTTGTTTTCGGCGCCGTGCGGTACGGGAAAATCCACACATACACAGCTGTGGCTGAAAAGGTTTGACGGTGCGTATATTCTGAATGACGACAAGCCTGCAATACGTTGGAACGGCAGCGGATTTATTGTATCGGGAACGCCTTTTTCGGGGAAATCGGATTTGAATGTTAATGCATCTGTGCCGCTCGGCGGAATTTGTGCATTGGAACGCGGAGAAAAAAACAGCATTGAAGTAATCGGCGCGGAAGAAGCTTTGTTCAGAGTAATGAATCAAACCGTAAGACCGAATGACGAGCGCAGAATGGAAAAGCTGCTTTCGCTTCTTGACAGGCTGATAAGTGTGCAGCCGATATATAAGCTGCACTGTAATATGGATATTGAGGCGGCGGAAGTCGCATATAATGCTATGAAGGGAGATAATGAGGTATGAAAACCAAAAGCGGGTTTATGCTCAGACAGGTAGGAGGAAAAAATGTCGTTGTTGCGGTCGGCAAAGCGGCAGAGGATTTTAACGGACTTATAACATTAAACAGTACAGGGGCTTTTTTATGGGAGCAGCTTTCACACGGAATAAGCTATGATGAACTGCTCGGCAAGATGCTTGAAACATATGATGTAACCGAGATGGCGGCAAAGGCGGGATTGGATCGCTTTTTGGAAAGTGCAAGAGGAGCGGGACTGATTGATGACTGAAGAGAGTATTCAGCAGTATATTGAAAAGCACGGGAAAATGGTTATTACTCCCGTAGGGACGAGTATGTGGCCGATGCTGAGAAACGGCAAAGATACCGTTTATATAGTAAAGCCGTGCGGACGGCTGAAAAAATATGATTTGCCGGTCTACAGGCGCACAGACGGTAAGCTGGTTATGCATCGTGTTATGGAGGTGCATGAAGACAGCTATACAATGTGCGGCGATCATCAGACGGTATTTGAACCGGGAATAACGGACGGGCAGATTATTGCCGTTGTGAAAGGATTTTTCCGCAAAGAAAAATATGTGCCGGCAGATGACAGAAGATATGTAAGGTATTATACCTTTTGGTGCGGAAGCATCAGGCGGAGAAAGGTAATTTTATATATTCTTGACCTGTGGAAACGAATAATATCAAAAATATGCAGAACAGTTAAAAGGACAGAACCGGAGGCAAAAACAGAGAAAATAGTGTAAAACCGCATAGGCGGTATGGAGGAGAATGATGATTGATTGCCATGCTCACATACTTCCGTGCTTTGACGACGGAGCAAAGGATGTGGAAACATCTTTAAAAATGCTGTCCGAAAGCCGCACTCAGGGAGTGGATAGGGTGATTTCAACTTCACATTGTTATCCGAAAAGTGCAGACAGTATCCTGCATTTTGTAAGCAGACGTGAAAACAGTTTTAGACAGCTGATGTCTGAAACGGAGAAAGACAAAGAAAAATATCCGCAAATATATCTTGGGTGTGAGCTTAATATGCTGACGGATGTTTCGGAATATCGTGAGACGCGGCTGTGCTGTATAAATAAAACGGATTACATATTGATAGAAATGCCGTACGCGGCATGGAAAGAATGGATGATTGAAGCCGTTTACAAGCTCACGGTAAGAGGATATAAGCCCATTATGGCGCACATTGACCGTTATATGAATCAGCAGCGGGAAATGCTTGAGGCGCTTTATGAGCTGGATGTGCTGTATCAGCTGAATACAGAAGCTTTTTTGAGTCCTGCTGTTTCAAAGCAGGTAAGAAAGCTGCTGGAAAACGGGCGCGCGCATGTTTTGGGCAGTGATATGCATAATATGGACAGCAGGGCTCCGAATATGAAAGCCGCCGTAAAAGAAATTATAAGAAATTACGGCAGCGAATGTGCCGGGTATTTTGAGCAAAATGCGATGAAGATTATAAACGGCGAAGAAATTTCCGATAGTGAGCAGCGGACTTTTCAGCGTAAAGGAATATTGGAAAAATTATTTAAAACAAAATAGGCGGGCAAGGCAATTATTGTGAAAAAACAACTTGACAATCAAGGAGTATTGTAATATAATGTAATTGATTTATAGCCAATTGCATAATGAAAAATAACATAAAGGAGCAGATATTATGAAAAAGAAACTTATTGCGCTTTCGGTGGCAGCGGTTTTGTCGGTATCAAGCGTGATGTCGGTATCGGCAGCAACGTGGGCAGATGTTTTAAAAAATATTAATACAGACAGAAAAATCGATGTCGGCGCTGATATTGAACAGAGAAGAAACGGAACATCGGATGCATATGCGGACGGTACGATAAATGTAGAGGTATCATCGGCAGATGAGGAAAAAAGCTTTGATTATAAAGCAACTCTTTACATGAAAAATGCACAGGAGGCTTTTAGAGATTATTATAGTAAGGCTTTGTTATTGTGTACAGGTGATGATGCTTTAAAGACTGAGCTTGACAATATGCCGGTAAGGGGAGAATTCAATATAGAAGTTGAGTTCCCGTCAACTATGACTATTCCCACCGATATGGTTAATACCCAGGGAGAAATGAAAGGCTTTAATGAAGAAGCAAAGAAAATATTTATCGATACAAAGCGTGAGATTGTAGGAAATGTATTAAAGATAACCGTTGCGGTGAAAAATCCTACAGATGACACGAAAGACTATGTAACGGTAAAGGAACTGTATGATGATGACAAGCTTACATATCTTCAGGATTTGACTCTCACATGTGAGGGTGTTGCGGTAAAAGGCTTAGGCACTCACACAATTACCGGAAAAATTACAGGTAAGAATGTTATAGGAACAGATTCGTTAAATCCGTTGGGTACTGTAACATATACGGCAGTGCAGGTTCAGGATGGCGCTGACAGCGGAAAAACATCTATCAATGAAAGCGTGGTTCTCGCAACGCCGACACCGGCTTCGACTCCGACACCGGGCGGCAGCACAGGCGGTTCCGGCAGCACAGGCGGCTCGGGAATTATTGCCGGAGGCAATACGGGTGTTATAACACCTACCGCTTCACCCGAACCCGGAACAACAGGCGATGCAATCGTACCTGCTGCTGCGGAAACAACGGCAACACTTGACAGAGATAATCACTATGCGTATATTATAGGTTATCCTGATGGAAGCGTACAGCCTTCGGGCAGCATTACCCGTGCAGAGGTTGCTACAATCTTCTTCCGTTTGATGACAGATGATTCAAGAGCACGGCTGTGGTCAAAGACAAACGATTATTCTGATGTCAATGCAGATGATTGGTACAATAACGCAATATCAACAATGACAGCAGCAAAGGTTGTAAACGGTTACAGTGACGGAACATTCAAGCCGAATGCAACGATTACAAGAGCTGAATTTGCAGCTATTGCCGCAAGATTTATCAACGGCAGATATGTGGGAACCGATAAGTTCTCCGATATAAGCGGACATTGGGCAGCAGAGCTTATTAACAGAGCGGCTCATACCGGCTGGGTAAACGGCTATGAGGATCATACATTTAAGCCGGATCAGAATATAACACGTGCCGAGGCTATGACACTTGTAAATAATGTACTCAACAGACACGTTGAAATCAGCGGTTTGAGTGAAAATATGACTGTATGGAATGATAACAGCGAAAGCGAATGGTATTATACAGCAGTTCAGGAAGCTACCAACTCACATGCATATACAAAGACTGACGGTAACGAAGCTTGGACGGGAATACAGCCTGCACGTGACTGGTCAGAACTTGAAAAAGCACTTTCAGAGGCTGACAGTGCAAAGGAGCCGGAAGCAACACCTGAACCCGAAGCATCTGCCGAACCCAAAGCGTCGGCAGAGCCTGAAGCTACGGCTGAACCGGAAGCAACTGCAGAGCCTGAAGCATCTGCAACACCGGAACCGATGGATGCACCGGAAAAGTAATTCAATTTATATGACAAAATAATTAATCCCCTTGCGGCAAGTCTATAGCTAAATGCCGGAAGGGGATTTTATTAATAAATTGTAAAAACTTATAAAAGATTTAATATTTGCTTTATTAATTGGAAAATTTGTGTTATAATATAATGAGAGTTAAGCCCTATGGCTAAAAAGCTTACAAAAGTAAAGGACGGAGGGATTTTGTATGTCGGTAAATAAGGTTATGATTGTTGATGACGATGCAAATATTGTTGAATTAATCAGATTGTATTTTGAAAAAGAGGGATTTACAACCGTTACGGCAAATAACGGCAAAAAAGCATTGGAGCTTTTTAAATCGGAGGCACCGTCGATTGTAATTTTAGATATTATGATGCCGGAAATGGACGGCTGGCAGGTTTGCCGCGAAATCAGAAGAATCAGCAATATTCCGATAATTATGCTTACGGCAAAAGGTGAAACCTTTGATAAGGTATTAGGCTTGGAGCTGGGTGCCGATGATTATATGGTTAAGCCTTTTGAGACGAAGGAGCTTGTTGCAAGAGTAAAGGCTGTTTTAAGGAGAAGCGAGGCTAAGGAGCAATCAGCCGAAAAGGAAATAGTATTTCCGAAGCTGACTATAAATCTTTCAAATTATGAAATAAAAATAGACGGAAAAATTACGGAAATTCCGCCCAAAGAGCTGGAATTGCTGTATTTTCTGGCATCAAATCCCAATCGTGTTTTCACGCGTGAACAGCTGCTTGAAGAGGTCTGGGGCTTTGATTATTTCGGCGATTCCCGTACTGTGGATGTTCATATAAAACGCCTGCGCGAAAAGCTGGAGGGAGTTGAATCCAACTGGCAGCTTAAGACGGTATGGGGTGTAGGTTATAAGTTTGAGGTCAGATAAAAATGTTTAAGAGTATATTCAGACGCTTATTTTGGACATATGCCGCAATAACCGTGATAATATTTGCTATAATTTCCGCGTCAATGGGTATTATTTTTAATCGGTACGTAAAGCATCAGCAGGAACAGGATATTATGGCAATAAGCGGTACTCTGGAACGGCTGACGGGAACATATCAGATAGAAGAAACGGATATACGGGCGAGAAATGCATATAAAAGCTCTCTGATTGCGTGGTCGCGCTTTTTACACGGCGATATTATTGTTGTAAATGATAAAGGGGAGCTGTCCGAAACCACAAGTACATCGGTGCGCAGTGTTCCGCAGGAATATGTGGAGACTGTTGTTTCCGGGAAGATTTTAAAGGAGATAAGTAATTTCGGCGATGCATACAGCGAACGCGTTATGACGGTCGGCTTGCCGGTGAGATACAAGGGGACGATTGTGGGCGCAATGTTTTTTAACACCTATCTGCCGCGTCTTCGAAAAAATCTTTCGGAGCTGCTCTCGATATTTCTTGTGGCTGCTGTGATTTCGCTTATAATAGCATTTGGCTTGGTGTATATTCAGTCTAAACGTATTTCAAAACCGATAGGTGATATAAACAGTGCGGTAAGGGATATTGCATCGGGTAATTTTTCGCATCGGGTGCGGGTTACAAGCGGAGATGAAATCGGTCAGCTGGCGGCAAGCTTTAATTTTATGGCGGACTCGATTGAGGATTTGGAAAAGCAGCGTTTGGGTTTTGTGTCTGATGTGTCGCATGAATTGCGAACACCGATGACGAGTATCACCGGCTTTGTGCAGGGAATACTTGACGGTACCGTACCCGAGGATAAAAGAGACTATTATCTGAATATTGTTCTTGAAGAATCCGTAAGACTTACCAAGCTCGTTAATGATTTAATGGAAATGTCAAAGATGTCATCAAGTGAATATAAGCTTAACATAACATCATTCGATTTGAATGAGCTTATCCGTGTTTGTATAATAGGTGAGGAACAGAAGCTTGAGGACAGAAATCTTGACTTGAATGTGGATTTTGCGGCAGAGGAACTTAAAGTAATGGCGGATAAAGATGCAATTACGCGTGTTATAATAAATCTGCTGGATAATGCGGTTAAATTCAGCTATTCCAACACAACCATAGGAATAAGTACATGGACGGATAAGCACAAGGCATATGTATGTGTGGGAAATTTCGGAAGCGGTATAGACAGTGCGGATTTAAGCAATGTTTTCAAGCGCTTTTATAAGGCGGATAAGTCCCGTCATATGGATAAAAGCGGTGCGGGGCTGGGTTTGTCGTTTGTCAAGAATATTCTTACATTGCATAAGCAAAGCATCTGGGTTGAAAGTAATGATGCCAAAGAAGGCTCTGACGTAAAATATACAAAATTTACGTTTACTTTGGAAACTGCATAAAAATACTGTGGTGATATTTTTATATAAAATAGCCGTTGAATGGTGATATTTTATATTGACATTATTCATGAACGGCTATATAATATGATAAAAAGAGTTAAAACCAATAAGGGGGTTTTTTAATATGGCAGAATTACGTTGGAATCCGTTGATTAAGGACTGGGTGATGATTGCATCGCATCGTCAGAACAGACCGCAGATGCCGAAGGATTGGTGTCCGTTTTGTCCGGGTTCGGGAAAGGTACCCGATAAATTTACGGTATATGAGTATGATAATGATTTCCCGGCGCTTTCACAGACTCCGCCCGTGCCGGATGATGTAGAAACGAGAATTTACAAAACAAAGCCTGCATACGGAAAATGTGAGGTTATTCTTTATTCGCCGGAGCATACGGTAACATTGCCCGAATTGCCTGTTCCGCATATAAGAGAACTGGTTGATTTGTGGACCGAGCGTTATGTGAAAATCAGTGAAGATGAAAAAATCAAGTATGTTTTCATTTTTGAGAACAGAGGTGCTGCTGTCGGCGTTACAATGCCGCATCCTCACGGTCAGATATACGGATATTCGGTAATTCCGAAGAAGCTGGAGTTGGAGCTGCAGTCATGCCGTGAGCATTTTGATGAAAACGGCAGATGCCTTGTGTGCGATATGCTTGAGGACGAGGTAAATGACGGACGACGTGTTATATTTGAAAATGAGGACTTCATTACGTTCCTGCCGTTCTTTTGTGAGTATCCGTACGGAGTGTATATTGCAGCTAAAAGACATTTCAGCAATCTTACACAGATGACCGAAAGAGAAAAGGACAACCTGGCAAAGATATTAAAGGAAACCGCAGGTATGCTGGACAGCCTGTTTGATTATACATTCCCGTATATGATGTGCATGTATCAGAATCCTGTTAATTCCGAGGACGTTTCGGACTGTTATCATTTCCATATAGCATTTTATCCGCCCATGAGAAGTGCGGACAAGATTAAGTTTAATGCTTCATCGGAAACGGGTGCATGGGCACATTGTAATCCTACTGCCCCCGAAGAAAAAGCCAAGGAATTGCGTGAGGCGCATAAGAAATTTCTTGCAAAAATGGATAAGTAACAGGTGTTTGACAGGAGAGTGGAAGAATGAAAATTTCAACCGAAATCGGCTCTGCTGCGAAAATAATCGGAGATGAAAGGGCAGTGGAATATACTGCAAAAGCCGGATTTGATGCATGGGATTTTTCCATGTTTGATATGGTGAATTATGATTGGAGTACCGGGAAAACCGAAATAACAAACCATCCGTTGAATACAGGTAATTATGCGTCATATGCAAGAAAGCTGAAGCAGATAGGTCTGGATAACGGAATAGTATGCAATCAGTCACACGCACCGTTCCCGTCATGCTCAAAAGAAGTACGCTCAATGATGAAACGCGCAATCGAATGCACAGCGGAAGCCGGAGGAAAAATATGTATAATTCACCCCGATAATGATAAGAGCGCGGAAGAAAATGCTGAAATGTACATGGAGCTTTTGCCATTTGCAAAGAGCTGCGGTGTAAAAATTGCGGCTGAAAATATGTGGTACTGGAATCATGAAAAGGACGAGGCATGCTTTGCGGCATGTTCAACTCCCGAAAGCTTTAATGCACATCTTGATGCGGTTAATGATGATTATTTGGTGGCTTGCCTTGATATAGGACATGCCGAAATGCGAGGTCTTAATACATCTGCCGTAGAAATGATAAAAGCGCTCGGAAAGAGATTGTGTGCATTGCATATACATGATAATGACCGATGGCATGATTCTCATCAGATACCGTTTTCTATGGATATAGATTTTGAAAAGGTTGTAGCAGCACTAAGAGAAATAAAATATAACGGATATTTTACTCTCGAAAGCGATCAGTACCTTAAAGACCGCACACCGGAGAATGTTCTTGACGGATTAAAGAATATGGCAGATACAGCCAAACGGCTTGCGTATATGTTTGAAAAACAGTAAAATAATAATTAATATGCACCTCAAGGCCGAATGCTTTGAGGTGCGTATTGTTGTATAAAGAAAAGCGGTCGGGAACAAGCTTGACCGCTTTACACAAATTTTCTTTTAAAGAGGTGCGGACATAGTCTAAGAATATGTCCGCACCCCCAAGCCTTATCGGCTTGCTTTTTTGTATCAGGCTTTACAGAAGCATACCTTTATTGAGTGCTGTTATTATTGCCTTTACGGCATCTGAGTTGTTATCGACGGTAATGCAGTTTGCCGCCTGCTTTACGGATTGTGCTGCATTTGCAACAGCAACTCCGACACCGGCATTTCGCACAAGCGAAATGTCATTTTCGTTGTCGCCCATGGCAATGGTACGTTCGATAGGTATATTGAGCAGTTCAGCCAGCTTAATAAGTCCCTGACCTTTGTCGGAATTTTTCGGCAGAAGCTCATAATACCACGGGCTTGAACGTACAAAACTGTATTTGTCGGCAAACTCACTTTCCGCAAATGCTGTTTTTATAATATCAACCTGATTTTCTTCGGTCATAAAAATGACCTTTATCCACGGATCCGTTACATCATGATAATCAATGTAATTATCCTTAAGATTTTCTATATGCTTGTGCTGTTCAAGTATTGCATTTGTTCTGCAAAAACAGCTTTCGGATGCAGTGCATATGTCAACAGCGGCAAAAGGAAATCTGTTGTAGATAAACTCGACCGCACGTATTGCATCGGAATCGAGCGATACAAGGCTAAGCATCTTTTCGGCAGAAAAATCGTAAATGCCGGCACCGTTAAAGCATATCATGGGTGCATTCGGACGTATGCGGTCAAGCATAAGGCGTGCTCCGTCAACCACGCGTCCCGTGGCAAATGTGAATAATCCTCCCTCAGACATAAAATATTCTATTGTCTGCTTGTTCTCATCGGAAATCCTTTTGTCAGTGGTAAGAAGTGTATCGTCAAGGTCGGTACAGAATAATATTCCGTCAAATTTTCCCAAATTAATCACCCCCGAAGTTTGGGTTTTAATAAAAATACCTTTTACCATATTTTATCACAACAGCGCATGCTTTTCTACGGCAAAAATGCACAAGATAGAGCCGTCGTATACGCTTAATAATGTAAAAATATAATGTAAACATTAAATTTATCCTATTATTATTAAAAAATATTGTAAAATTCAAAAAAACGTGCTATAATGTAATGATACCGATATTTACGGCGGAATGGAGAAATTTTATGAAGATTACCGATGATATGATAAAAAAATCATGCTCTGCCACTATATATAAGCGTGGTCTGGAATATTGGCGTGAGGGCAGAGTACACATCAGAAAACGGAGTGAAAATTTAATCAATGCCGTGGTTGACGGTGAAGAACTGTATAATGTACAGGTGAAATTTGACGGCGGACAAATCGGCGACTGCTTTTGTACATGTCCGTATTATGAGACCATGGGATCGGTATGCAAGCATATTGTTGCGACGCTTAAACAGCGTATGGCAGAGCTTGAGGAGGGCGAGGACTATACCGATGAAAACGACCGCCTTGCCGGAGTTATGTGCAGCGAATATGAGGCGCTTTCGGCAGAAAAAAATCCGCTGTATGTAAAATTTGTGCTGTATATTTCCGATGCTGGTGAGGAAATTTCGTATGCCATGGCAATTGAGCCGGGAGCATCACAGGGGATAATGCATGGGATAGAGAATTTTTTTGACAGCTATATACATGGCAGGGAGTTTAAAATAGACCGTCAGAATGTGTATAATCCGCAGAAAACTTATTTCACCGGCGCACAGAAGAAAATTATTGATATACTGGCGGAGGCATACGAGCTGCGTTCGGTTAAAAATGTATTCTATACCAAAGCCGCATATCGTACAGAATTCGGCGAAAAGACAGCGGAGCGTATATTTCCGCTGCTTAATTCGGTGGATTTTACGCTTGTATTTGACGGGATGAATATGGGGAATATGCGCATTGAAAACGAAAATCCCGATATTATTGTGGATATAGAGGCATCCGAAAGGGAAATAAGTCTTTCTGTGAGTGAGTGCGGTATTGCTCTTACACGCAGCGGAAGCTGGTTCTTATATGAAAATATAATTTATAATACCGATAAGGAGTGGCGCAGCTATTATATGCCGATTTATCGTGCGCTTGCAGGAGAGGGAAGAACACAGATAGGCTTTAAAGGGGATAATACAATTCTCTTTGCAGCGAATGTATTGCCGAAGATTAAAGGCAGACACGGTGTCATAACTCATGGACTCGATGAGCTTATAGTAAACGAAACACCGCTGTTCAAAGTGTATTTCGACACCGAAAACGGCGGTATATATGCCGTTATTACGGTCAGCTACGGAAATATGTCTTTAAGAATTCCCGACGGCAGGTCGGAGGAACGGAAAATAATAGTGCGTGATTATGATGCTGAAAATGAAATCCTTGAAATGTTTTCAAAATTTGAGTTTTCGGGTGGTTCGTTTTATCTGGGCGATGATGCCGCAATTTATGATTTCATTACCTTTGAACTGCCGCTGTTAAGGATAAAAGCGGAGGTAATCACCTCCGAAAGATTTGACGCGCTGAAAAATAGTGACGATATAACAATAACCGCATCGGTGGGGTATAATGAAAAAATTGATTTGCTTGAAACGGGATTTGAGACAAATCTGTCGGCAGAGCAGATACGCGGAATACTCAGTGCAGTTAAACTGAAAAGACCGTTTTACAGAATGAGTGACGGACGGTTTATAGAGCTTTTGTCAAACAAAAACAGCCGTATATTTTCGCTGCTTGACAGCCTTGACTTTACGGATGAAGAAATAGAAGCCGGGGAAAAACAGCTGCCCAAATACAGAGCGCTGTATCTTGATGCCGTTCAGGGAATTGAACATAAAAAAAGCTTTAGTGACTATATCGGCAAAATAAAAGATATTGAGCCGGAAATACCCGAGGAGCTTAAGGACATACTGAGACCGTATCAGTATGACGGAGCGAAATGGCTAAAACAGCTTTCTGCGCTGGGATTCGGCGGTATTCTTGCCGATGACATGGGTTTGGGAAAAACCTTGCAGGTGCTTGCGTTTATTCACGGCGAAAGACCTGAAGCACCCGTGCTGGTGGTTGCTCCGAGTGCGCTTTTGTATAACTGGCTTAATGAGATAGAGCGTTTTATTCCCGATGCGAAAGCGGTTATTGCCGACGGTACGAAAGAGGAACGGGCAAAAACAATAAAGGGGCTTAACGGCTGTGAATTTGTAATTACATCTTATCCGCTGTTAAGACGTGATATTGCGCTGTATTCGGATATAACATTCAAATATTGCTTTATAGATGAAGCCCAGTATATAAAAAATCCAAAGACCATGAATGCGCGGAGTGTAAAGAAAATACATGCGGAGCATAAATTTGCGCTTACGGGTACACCGATAGAAAATTCACTTACGGAGCTTTGGTCCGTGTTTGATTTTGTGATGTCGGACTATCTTTACGGAATGACGGAGTTTCGTTCAAAATATGAAAACCGTATTATAAAAGGCGATGAAGAAGCGGCGGAGGATTTGAAAGCGAGAATACGTCCGTTTATTCTGCGCAGAATGAAAAAAGACGTGCTCAACGAGCTGCCGGAAAGAATAGAAAATACTATGTATTCGGACTTGACACCGGAGCAGAAAAAAATGTATTTATCATATCTGGCGCTTGCAAAGGACAAAACGAGAACGCTCCTGAACGAGGGGGGCAGCGGAAAAATGCGTATATTGTCACTGCTTATGCGATTGCGTCAGATATGCTGCCACCCGGTATTGTTTGACGAAGCATACGATAAAGACAGCGGAAAGCTTAATATGCTTCTGGAACTGGTTGCAAGCGGAACGGAGTCCGGGCATAGAATACTGATATTTTCGCAGTTTACGTCAATGCTCGGCATAATACGGGATAAGCTTGATGAAATGGGGATAAAGAGCTTTTACATGGACGGAAAAACTCCTGCATATGAGCGTGCCGAGACTGCCGACAGATTTAACGGCGGTGAACGTGAGGTTTTCCTTATTTCACTGAAAGCCGGCGGTACAGGACTTAACCTTATCGGAGCCGATATGGTTATTCATTACGATCCGTGGTGGAATCCCGCGGCGGTTGACCAGGCAAGCGACCGTGCGTACAGAATAGGACAGACAAAGGCGGTGCAGATAATCAGACTGGCGGCACGCGGAACGATAGAGGAAAAAATCCTGAAGCTGCAGGAGGCAAAACGCAGCCTTGCCGATGATATAATAAGAGTAAATAACCATACATTCAGCAGCCTGTCAAATGACGAAATACTTGCACTGTTTGAATAGACGGGGAAAGGAATTGCATGAAATACAGAGCTATATTTAAGGATGAAGAGGAAAAGGAAGAAACGAAGCATAAAAGAAAGGCTTTCAGAATCAGCACTGCGGGATTTTTTATGATTTTCGTTCTGCTTCTGAATTTGGCGGCGGTATTGTATATAAAATTAAGCCATACAATATACTTTTGGGATAATGCAACATATTGGGATATATCGAGACAGCTGGCAAGGCAGACTGTAGACGTAGAATACTGGAAAAACGTCTATGAATCAATTGCATCGCAGGACTATAATTATATAGCCGGAATATTAAGCGCCGGAGTGATACGTCATTTCGGTGAGGCGCGGCTGTGGTATATTTTAAGCCTTGTGAATTTCTATCTGCTGCCGGCATATATAATGATTTATGTTTTGGCATGCCGTATCGGAAAAGCACCGGAAATAACGTTTTTAATAACATTTTTGCTGTTCCCCGTAATGCTGTTTCTCACGTTGAACGGCTTTGCGGATATAGGAGGAGCGGACATATGCTTAATATGCTTTTTACTGTATTATCCGAAAAACGAAAAAAGATTTGCGGTGATACGCCATATTATGATAGGTGTACTGCTGGTTTTTGCAATGCTGTGGCGAAGGTATTTCGCGTTTTTTGCCGTATCGTTTATAACGGCTATGGCGGCGGACTGCCTGCTTTTTCATAAAAAGAAGCTGCCTGTTATACTGACTGTGCTTACGTCCGGGGCAGTGCTGTTTTTCGGCTTCCGCGGCTTTCTTACGGAGCGGCTTATGCGTGATTACGGTACTCTTTATTCGGGGTATAAATTTGCGCTCAGTACGGATTTTAAGCTGACGGCACGCTATTTCGGAGCAATTTTTGTTATTGCTTTGTTTGCGGCGGCGGTTGCGGTTATGATAAAGAAAAAGGATTTCAGACCGCTGTTTATGATGATACAGATAATCGTATGCTTTACAATGTTTGTGCTGACGCAAACCCACGGACAGCAGCATTTGCTTTTGTATGTTCCGTCCATGGCAGTAATGACGATTATTGCAATACGTCATATTTCGGAAATAAAGCTGCTTGCCTGTACGGTAATACTGGCAATTTGCCAGACAGTCAGCGTGTTTGTTCCGCGTACTCAGCCGGGAAACATACGGGAAATCAGATACTATGCGCCGATTGCAAACTTTTCGGTGCTGTCCGTAAAAAACAGTATGGCGGACAGCATTTTACAGCTTAAAAATAAGCTTGATAAGCAGATTGGGAATAATCAGACGCTGGGGGTGCTTGCGTCCTCTTTCAGGATAAACGAGGATATTATAAAAAATGTTCAGCCGTCACTCGGACAAAAATCCTCCGTAAACGATTATGTTGTATCGCTGCCACAGGTGGATTCGCGCGATAAGGATATGTCCGCATTTTATAATGTAAATTATATTTTGGCAGCATTTCCGGCACAGACACATCTTGAACCCTCGGCGCAAAGAGTGGTGACGGAGGCGGTAAAGAGCTTTGAGGCTTATGCGGATATTGCGGAAGCATATGAGGAAATGCCCGAATTTGAAACCGTAATTGACGGTATTACACTTAAATTGTATAAGCGTGTGAAAGGGGTTATGCCGAATCAGATGCGTGAACTTGAGGAACGTCTTAAATAAATCCGAGAATTTACATTTTGTTTACAGTTATGTAATTGACTTTTGCGTATAATAGTACTAATATATACTATATAATAATTCATGTAAGATTTAACGGAGGTTGATTATGAGAAGCTGTATTTACTGCGGAAAAGAGCTGAAAGACGGCGAAGTATGCGACTGTCCGCAAAGTGCCGCACACAGGAGGGCAAAGGAGACAGAGGCGAAAAAAGCCGAATCCGGTACAGATACCTCCGGCAAGGATTATAAATACAATCCGAATTATAATTCTTCATCATATCAGACAGGCTATACAAAGAAAGAAAGCAAATTTACACAGGCATGGAACAGATTTAAAATGAAGCGTTCGGTTCATAAGGCGGAAAGAAGCGGAAAAAGCTTTTTTTCATCCTTGGCAGAACTGATAAAGAATTTTATTGTATCGCCCGTGGATACGGTTATGAATCCGCCGTCTATGAGCAAGGGAACGATTTTATCATTGGCGGCTGCACAGGGTGCCGTAATATGGCTGTGCGTGTATTTTATAATGAGCAATGTGCGCAGAGGTCCTTTTGCAATGCTTGCATCGCTTATGATGTTTAACGGAGCAAACGGCTACAGAAATATACTTCATATGCTTATGGCGCTTTTATCGGGTGCGGTGAGCGGTGTATTGGTATTTTTCCTGTACAGCGGAATTTTTTACGGTATTAACAGGCTGATTTTCAGATTGAATACACGTTATTGGGATTTTTCCCAGCGGTTGATATTGACAGGCATACCGACGGCGGTTATATGTATGTTCGGTGCGCTGTTCAGCATATTTTCGTCAACAACGCTTATGATACTTATGCTTTGCGGCGCGGTAAGCTTTGCGGTACTCACGTATGAGGCTCTTAGAACAGAATGGATTTCGCAGTCGGCAGGGAAAACCGTGTATGCGATGATGCTTGGATTTTTCGTATTTTTCAGCTTTGTATGTTACCTTATAAGGTTATCATAATTTAACAGGGAAGGAAGTATTACAAATGAAAGAAGTAAAAACAAACAATGCACCGGCAGCTATAGGACCGTATTCACAGGCGGTAGTATCGGGCAATATGGTATATGCATCGGGACAGATTCCCGTAAATCCGGCAACGGGTGAAATACCCGAGGGTGTGGAGGCACAGGCAAATCAGGCATTTACAAATGTTAAGAATTTGCTGGCAGCAGCCGGAACAAGTATTGACAAGGTGGTTAAGACATCTGTATTTATTCAGAATATGGACGATTTCGGAAAAATCAATGAAATATATGCAAACTATTTTACCGAGCCTTATCCGGCACGTTCGTGTGTGGAGGTTGCAAAGCTGCCTAAGGGTGTATTGCTTGAAGTAGAGGCAGTGGCGGAAATATAATAAACCGTATGATTTTAAGCAGCGGTTTGACGTTTGCGCTTTTAATAAATCGCGGTAAGCTTTCATACAATCAAAGCTTGCCGTGATTTTTTTGCTTTTTATGTGTTACTGTATTTTGTCATAAAAGACTTGAAAAAAAGAGTGATTTGTAGTACAATACTATTTAGATATATTAAGAGTTGTTATATATAACAGCCGCACAGTAAAACGGAGGTGATTTCATGCAGATGATTGCTGCAACCGGTAATTCGGGGAAAATTCGCGAAATAGAAAAGATTTTCGGTGATTTGGGAATAGATGTTATTTCCGCGCATGATGCGGGGATAGATGTTGATGTTGAGGAGACGGGTTCCTCTTTTGTTGAGAATGCGCTGATTAAGGCGCGGTCGATTGCAATGTTCTGCGACAGTGTTGTGATAGCAGATGACAGTGGATTATGTGTTGATGCACTCGGCGGCAGACCGGGCATACACAGCGCAAGATATGCGGGCGAAAATGCAACGGATAAAGACAGGATAAATAAGCTCCTTTCGGAGCTTGGTGCGGAGGAAAACAGAGCGGCAAGGTTTGTGACGGTCGCTGCGGTTGTACTCCCGGACGGACATGAGTTTACGGCTATGGGTGAGGTTCACGGGCATATTCTTCAAAGTCCTGCCGGCGAAAACGGGTTCGGTTACGATCCTGTATTTTACTGTGATGAGCTTAATAAAAGCTTTGCCGAAGCATCGGCGGAGGAAAAAAACAGCGTCAGTCACAGAAGCCGTGCGCTGAAAGCTATATATGAAAAAATAAAAGATTACTTGAATACACAGGAGGTAAATGAATAATGGATGTTTTTATGGAGTATCTAATAAAAAGGAAAAGAGACGCAAAGGATAATATAATTTCGGCATTGATTATTGTTGCTGCTTTGATTGTGACGATAGTACTGCTTTTTGTCACATTGACATTGGGAATGTCAATGGGCGGTGCTGATAACGGTGCGGCACAGTTCTCGTCAATGTTTTCGGGAATCGGACTGCTCCTGATTGCGGGAGTGTGGTACGGAGCATATATTCTGATTAACCGCCGCAGCATAGAATATGAGTACATACTTACAAATTCCGAAATGGACGTTGATAAAATAATGGCAAAAAAGAGAAGAAAGAGGATGGTTTCCTTTGACTTTAAGGATGCGGAAATCGTTGCCGATATTTCGGATAACATGCATAATGCGGAATATAAAAATGCACCCGAAAACATAAAGGTTATGGATTTTACGGGCAATAAAAGCAACGGCAGAATTTATTTTGCCGATGTAATGATTGAGGGGGAGCAGAAAAGAATATTGTTCCAGCCTACGTCAAAAATGCTTGATTCCATAAAACGCTACAATCCGAGAAAAGTATTCATAAAGGAAGAATATTGATAAAATGAAAGTGTGTTTTGCCGAGCAGATGCGTGAGATTGACCGTGCAGCGAGTGAAAAAGGCGGTATACCGAGCATAATTCTGATGGAAAATGCCGCCGCTGCATGTGTTGGCGAGTTAAAAAAGGATTTTGGGGATTTAAGCAAAAAAAGTGTTGCTGTATTCTGCGGAAAAGGAAATAACGGCGGAGACGGCTTTGCGATTGCAAGGCATCTCTCTGCTTTGGGGGCGGATACAGCAGTTTTTTTGGTATGCGGAAATGATTTTACGGGCGATGCGAAAGTAAATTATGATATAATCCGAAAAATGGATATAAATATTGACGTTATATCCGATACGGAAAATCTGAAGTACATAATAAAATCTTTTGATATTGCGGTCGATGCGATATTCGGTACGGGAATACACGGAACGATTACGGGAATTGCGGGTGCGGTTATTGAAGAAATAAACGAGAACGCAAAATATGTTTTGTCGGTTGACATACCGAGCGGTATAAATGCGGACAGCGGCGAGATTTGCGGAGTTTGCATAAAGGCTGATAAGACGGTGACATTTGCCGCGTATAAAGCAGGTATGCTGATGTTCCCGGGAACGGATTATGTCGGCGATACGGTTACGGCGGATATATCGATACCGCAGTATATTATAGAGGACGCAAACATCGGCACAAATATAATTGATGAAATCTTTGTGAAGAAAAGTATCCCCGAAAGAGCAAATAATTCACATAAGGGCGATAACGGAAAGCTCCTTATCATTGCAGGCAGCCGCGGAAAAACAGGCGCGGCATATATGGCATCGCAGGCGGCACTTAAGTCGGGGATCGGTTTGGTTACCGTCGGTATATGCGAATCGCTGAACAATGTAATGGAAAACAAAACAACGGAGGCAATGACATTGCCTCTGCCGGACGATAACGGTATATTGTCAGAGGAGGCGGCAGGAATAATAAAAGAGTGCCTTAATGCTTATGACACGGTTTTAATCGGCCCCGGACTGGGAAAGGGCAGCGGCGTTACGGAAGTGGTGAGAACGGTGCTTGTAAACTCAAAAAATCCTGTAATTGTCGATGCCGATGCGATAAATACGCTTGCAGAGAACATGGACATTTTATCGGAATGCAGCTGTGATTTGATATTTACACCGCATGCGGCGGAAATGTCGCGTCTTACGGGGCTTGAGATAGAATATATCGAGACCAACAGACTGGTGGTCTCGAAAGAGTTTTCCGAGGAATACGGTGCAGTATTGATATTAAAAGGTCATCATACGGTTGTAACAGCTCCGGACCTTGTGCAATATATTAATATTACAGGCAATCCGGGTTTGGCTAAGGGGGGCAGCGGTGATGTGCTTGCCGGCATAACGGCTGCTCTTACGGCAAAAGGTATTGAAGCCGCTGCGGCAGCGGCTGCTGCCGTATACATACACGGTGCGGCGGCGGATAAAGCCGCCGAAACAATCAGCATGGAATCTATGACGGCTGCGGAGGTTATCAAATGTATTTCACCCGTTATGAAAAGAATAACGGGCAGATGAAGCGTGCCATATATTACTTGTGGAATTTCAGCCGAAAATATGTTATTATAGAGAGGAATAAAAGATGGAGAAAAGAACATGGGCGGAAATTGATTTGGATGCCATAGCTCATAATATGAGAGAAATAAGAAAAATTACAAATCCCGATGCACAGATAATGGCTGTTGTTAAGGCTGATGCATACGGACACGGATTTCTGGAGGTTACAAAAGCGCTTCTGGAAAACGGTGCGGATCGTCTGGCGGTGGCTGTGCTGCAGGAGGCAAAGCAGTTAAGAAGCCGCGGAGTGAATGTGCCTATACTTCTTTTGGGTGCATCAATGGATAACGATATTGAGGATATTATAAATTTTGATGTAACTCCGAATGTGTTTTCGTATGAGTTTGCAAAAGCAATATCATATGTTGCCGAGAAAAAAGAAAAGGTAACAAAAATCCATATTAAGCTTGATACGGGCATGAGCCGCATAGGATATGTCGTGTCGGATGATAATACGGAAATTGTCAATGAAATTGAAAAAATTTCAAAATTGCCGTATATTGAAATTGAGGGAATTTTTTCACATTTTTCGACCTCCGATGAATATGACGGCAGCTACACAAGGCTGCAATTCAATCGTTTTATGAGCGTAATCGGCGATCTGGAAAAACGCGGTGTAAATATTCCCATAAAGCATATATGCAACAGTGCCGGTATAATGATGTATCCCGAAATGCATCTTGATATGGTGCGTCCGGGGATTATTTTATACGGTATGTATCCGTCCGATGAGGTGGATAAGAGCCGTCTTGACCTGATACCGGCAATGACGCTGAAATCAAAAATAACCTTTGTAAAGGAAGTGGAGCCGGGCAGAGGGGTAAGCTACGGCAAAGAGTACATAACCGATAAGGTGACGAAAATCGCCACCGTGCCTATCGGTTATGCCGACGGATACCTGAGAAAGATTGCCGGGAAAGGAAAAATGCTTGTTCATGGTGTAAAAGCTCCTATAATCGGAAGAATATGTATGGATCAATGTATGATTGACGTTACAGAAGTCCATAATATAGAAAGAGGAGACGAAGCAATTATTTTCGGACGTGAGGGCGTTACAATAGATGACCTGGCAAGCTGGCTTGATACGATTAATTATGAAGTGTCATGCGTAATCGGAAAGCGTATCCCGAGAATTTATACCAAGGACGGAAAGGCGGTGAAAGTCCTTAATTACCTTCTCTGATTGAGATTGAGGAAAAAACAAGAAAGGGGCCTGATTGCTTTGTCACACAACAGTAAAGCCGACGACAAGCTTATTAAACAGCTTGAAAGCGGGTATAAGGAAATGTCAGAGATAAATCTTAAGCTGGCACAAGAGTGTTTGGAAGCGGATAACGAATGTCTTTCGCAGTGTGAGGAAAAACTGACGGAGTGTGAATAAAAGTGATTGTGAAACGAGGAGATATTTACTACGCGGATTTAAGTCCCGTTGTAGGCAGTGAGCAGGGAGGAGTACGTCCCGTTCTTATAATACAGAACGACGTGGGCAACAAATACAGTCCGACTGTTATTGCGGCTGCAATTACCAGCCGTATCAATAAGGCTAAAATGCCTACTCATATTGAGTTATCTGCGGCTGAATACGGACTTAATAAGGACAGTGTAGTGCTATTGGAACAAATCAGGACAATTGATAAGAAAAGATTACGAGAGAAAATAGGACGTCTTGATAATGAGCTTATGGATAAGGTTAACAATGCTCTGTCGATAAGCTTTGGTCTGTGTGGCTTTTAAAGCATTGCCTTTTGGGAGGTTAATGTGTTTAACGGCTACATACCTCAGATGTTAATGATAAATAATAGTAACAAAATAACCGTGATTCTTATGAACCACGGTTATTTTTATATACATATTTTATTCAACGGTAACGGATTTTGCGAGATTTCTCGGCTTGTCAATGTCACAGCCCTTTAAGGAAGCGACATAATATCCGAACAGCTGGAGCGGTACAACCGCCAGAGACGGCAGTGTAAATTCATCCGAATCGGGAATTATGACAACATGGTCGCATACATCAGCCATATCGTCGTAATGCTCGCGTGTGGTAAGTCCCATTACAACAGCGCCGCGCGCCTTAACCTCTTTGACATTTGATATGGTTTTGTCAAACAAGTCATTTCCCGTTGCGAGTGCAACAACGAGGGTACCCTCCTCGATAAGTGAAATAGTACCATGCTTTAATTCGCCTGCCGCATATGCTTCGGAATGAATATATGATATTTCCTTAAGTTTTAATGAACCCTCAAGAGAAACAGCATAGTCGAGATTTCTTCCGATGAAGAATATAGAGTGTGAACTGTAGAACAATGATGCAAGATACTGAATATTATCCTTGTGTTCAAGTATTTCCTTAACCTTTTCGGGCAAATCTTCTATGTCCTTTAAATATTTTGCGTATTCACCTGAGGTAACCATGCCGAGCTTATCTGCCATGTACAGTGATATAAGATACATAACGGCAAGCTGTGTGCTGTAAGCCTTAGTGGTGGCAACCGCAATTTCGGGGCCTGCCCATGTGTATATAACGTCATCCGAAGCATTGGCTATCGCACTGCCGACTACGTTTACTATTGAAAGAATGCGTGCACCGTGATTTTTGGCTTCTTTAAGACCTGCAAGTGTATCTGCCGTCTCGCCGGACTGGCTGATAACAATGACCAAATCATCCTTGCCGACAAGCGGATCGCAGTAACGGAATTCCGATGCCACCTGTACCTCAACGGGAATACGGCACATTTTCTCGATAATATATTTGCCTACAAAGCCTACATGATATGCACTTCCGCATGCAACAATAAAAATTTTGCGTATTTTCTTTATATCCTCGGTTGTGAGTGAAATATCATCAAGAACAATTTTTCCGTCCTTAATTCTCGGACTTATGGTATCACGCAAAGCCTTGGGCTGCTCCTCCATTTCTTTCATCATGAAGTGTTCATATCCGCCCTTTTCGGCAGCGCTTACGTCCCAGTTTACAACAAATACTTCCTTTTCCACTTCTTCTTTATCCATGTTGTATACAGTTACGTTATCGCGTTTAAGAACAACGATTTCGTTATCTTCAAGGTAATACACATTTCTTGTGTGCTTTAATATCGCCGTAACATCGGAGGCGATGAAATTTTCGCCCTCGCCCAAGCCTACAATCATTGGGCTTGCCTTTCTCACGGCTACAAAGCGGTCGGGGAAATCCGAGCAGAGAACACCCAAAGCATATGAGCCCTCAACGCGTTCGATTACCTTAATCATAGCATCAACTATATCGCCCTTGTAATAATATTCAAATAAGTGAGCAATAACCTCCGTGTCCGTTTCCGAAACAAATTCAAATCCCTTGCTTATAAGCTTCTTTTTGAGAGAAATATAATTTTCGATAATTCCGTTATGAACAACCGCAAATCTGCCGGACATGGAAAGGTGAGGATGCGAATTGACATCTGACGGCTCGCCGTGTGTTGCCCATCTTGTGTGACCGATACCGACTGTTCCGTGCATTGCGGCTCCGCCGTCAATCTTTTCGGACAATACCGCAAGACGTCCCTTTGCTTTTTTTAAATCGATTTTATCATTATCAATAACAGCAATGCCGGCGCTGTCATATCCCCGGTACTCCAGCTTGGAGAGTCCGTCAAGGAGAATCGGCGCAGCCTGTTTGCTGCCTACATATCCTACTATACCGCACATATTATGTACCTCCGTAAAAATAAT
>CAJKHT010000047.1 GCA_905199755.1 uncultured Eubacteriales bacterium
AATGCTGATAGATACTGTGTTTTAGCGGATAATCAGATTTTTATTGTGTTTTTATTTATAAAATTTCCATTTATGTTGAAATAATTTGAAAAATATAGTAAAATACTTAATAAAGAAAAAAATTTTTGAGGTGAGTTACATGACGGCAATTTTAACCGTAAGTGCGGCATACGCGGCACTGTATATATTTCTTTACCGTATTATCGGGAGGGAAGATATAAATAAAGAGAAAAATGCGTTGTATATCATCGGTGCTGTCACGGCATCAGCTGCGGTATCGATTATATGTGCGGTGAAATACCCCGGACATAAAACAGATATTAACTGTTTTTCTGCATGGGCAGACATGATTTTCAAAGGCGGCTTCGGAAATTTCTACACTTCCGACGCTTTTCATGATTATCCGCCCGGCTATATGTATATTCTCTATATAATCGGTATGCTTAAAAGCGCATTTTCTCTCGGCAATGCATATACGCTGTGCAAAATACCGGCTATTATATGCAGTCTTGTTACCGGCTGCTTTATATATAAAATCGCGCTGAAAAAGTTTTCTCCGCGCGCATCGGTGCTTATTGCGTCAATATACCTGTTCAATCCTGCCGTCATAACAAACGGCGCACTTTGGGGACAGGTTGACTCGGTATACACGTTAGCCGCTGTTATTATGATATATCTCCTGTCTGAAAAAAAGATGATTGCCGCATATTATACTTTTGCCGTGTGCATATTTATAAAGCCTCAGTCACTTATTCTTACTCCGGTGCTTGTTCTGGGAATTATCGAAAATCTGTTTATGCATGATTTCAAGCTTTCAAAGGTTTTTGTGAATTTTGCCGCCGGACTCGGTGCAATCCTGATGCTTGTTGTGCTTTCACTGCCTTTCGGACTGTCAAATGTAGTGTCGCAGTACGTAACAACGGTTTCGGAGCAATATCCGTATTTTACGGTAAATGCATTTAATGTATGGGGTGCACTCGGCAAAAACTGGTCCGGTCTTACCTCATTCGCATCGGCGGCGGGCACTGTGCTTATCGTTTTGACAACGCTTTATTCGGCATACGTATTTCTGAAAAGCAAGAGCCGTTCAAAATACTATTTTACGGGTGCGCTCCTTGTGTTTCTGACATATATGCTGTCCGTGAAAATGCATGACCGCTATGCATTCCCCGCAATGGTGCTTATGCTTCTCGCATTTGCCGAGAGCAAGAATAAAAATGATTACATTTTGTATGTACTGCTTACAATATCGCAGTTCTTTAACACCGCATGGGTTTTGTTTATATATGAACAGGATATAAATTTCTACTACAAAAGTCCTGTGGTAATTGCCGCGTCAATTGTCAATATAGCATTGATGCTTTATATGCTTTGTACCGCTCACCGCATTTATGTTGCCGGTAAAACGGAGCCGGAGGCGGTTTCTTCAAAAAATAAGGTAAATTCGGAGTATCATTGCCGCCCCGTTCATATAAGAAAAAGCGAAAAGCTGCCGAAATTTACAAGGTTTGATATAATTGCAATGGCTGCGGTTACGGTTATTTACGGCGCGGTTGCTTTGTATGATTTGGGGGATATGTCCGCGCCGGAAACTGAAACAATGATAAACAGCTCGGCAGTAACGGTTGACCTCGGCAAGGATTCCAATGTTACAAAGCTTAAATATTTCCTCGGTTCATATAACCTTGATGCTTCAAACATTTTACACATCACATATCAGGACAGCGACGGGCGCACGGTAAAAACCGATGATGTAAAAGAAGGTGCGGTATTTTGCTGGTCGGAACGCGGTGCCAATGTCACCGCACGCTATATCACCTTGTCGGCAGAGAAAAAGCCGCTGAGCATTAAAGAGCTTGCCGTCATGGATAATGATAAGTATTTACAACCCGTAAACACCGATGATACGGGTGTGAGAAACCTGTTTGATGAGCAAAACCTCGTTCCAGAACGCATGAGCTTCCGAAACAGCACATACTTTGACGAGATATATCACGCACGCACGGCATATGAATTTATACATCACCTCACAATATACGAATGGACTCACCCCCCGCTGGGCAAGCTTATAATAGCACTGGGAATTATGATATTCGGAATGTGCCCGTTCGGCTGGCGCATAGCCGGAACATTTTTCGGAATACTCATGGTGCCCGTTATGTATGCATTTGCAAAAAAGCTTTTCAAAAAATCATGGCTCGCATTGGTGACATGTCTGCTGTTTACATTCGATTTCATGCACTTTGCGCAGACCAGAATAGCCACAATTGATGTATATGTTACATTCTTTATAATGCTGATGTACTATTATATGTATAAATACCGCTGTATGAGCTTTTATGACACACCTCTCAAAAAGACGCTCATTACGCTGGCATTTTCGGGAATTTTCATGGGCTTGGGAATCGCAAGCAAATGGACAGGTATGTATGCAGGCGCAGGGCTGGCAGTAATATTCTTTATTACGCTTGCACGCAGATACACGGAATACAGATATGCCCTCACCTCCCCCGGCGGTGAAACGGACGGCATTAAACATGCGGATATTATAAAAAACTTTAAACCGTATACGGTAAAAACAATCATATGGTGCTGCATATTCTTCGTACTTGTTCCCGCAGTAATATACTTCTGCGCATATATTCCGTATATGCTTACCCCGAGCGGCGACGGAATTAAAACGGTATTTGAAAATGCGAAATCCATGTACACATACCATTCTTCAACGGTATTAGGCTCAACGCACCCGTATTCGTCAAGGTGGTATCAGTGGCCGGTTATGTACCGTCCCATATGGTTCTATTCCGGAACGATTGTGCAGGGCGCTGTCAAGGAGGGCATAAGCTCTTTCGGAAATCCTGCAGTCTGGTGGGCAGGAATAGCCGCCTTCATATATATGGTATATTTAGCTGCCGCAAAGCATGACAGAAAAGCTTTGTTCTTGATTATTGCATACCTTGCGCAGTTTATGCCATGGATTCCCATTTCAAGGCTTACGTTCATATATCACTACTTCCCGAGTGTACCGTTTGTGGTGCTTATGATAGGATATTCAATATGCAGCCTTTGCGAGAGAAAAGACGATAAGAATACAATGTATGCATCATTTGTTTATGCTGCTGCCGCAATAGCGCTGTTTGCTATGTTCTACCCTGTGCTGTCGGGACACCCGTGCACCGTGGAATACGCAAAGTATCTTAAATGGTTCGGTACATGGGTTCTTCTGTAATGCAAAATGATAAATAAAAAAATTTCAAAAAACTATTGACAAAACAGATTTTTATGATATAATAATAACAGTAATGATTATCGTTATTATTGCGGCGATATTATTACTAATGTATAAAAGGAGAAATTCAAGTTGAAATATTCAAAGCAGCGTGAGGCATTGCTGAAGCTTTTAAGAAGTACACGTTCCCACCCCACGGCGGACCGGCTGTACCGTGAACTGCAAAAAGAATTTCCGAATATCAGTCTCGGAACCGTATACAGAAATCTTGCACAGCTTTCACAAAACGGTGATATTATGCCTCTCAATATCAATACGGAAAAAGAACATTTCGATGGATTTACCCACGAGCATTATCATTTTGTATGCAACAGATGCGGTGCCGTAATTGACGTAGACTTACCCGACATATCCGATTTGAACAGCGAAATAGAAAAACAAATCGGTGCGCAGGTTGAAAAATGCTCAATGTCATTTTACGGGATTTGCAAATCATGCATAGATCAAAAAAAGCAGGACTTATAAAGTCCAAAAAAATATTTATTTAATTCAGGAGGAGTTTATTATGGCAAAGTATGTATGTCCGGTATGCGGTTATGTTCACGAGGGAGAAAATCCCCCCGAAAAATGTCCACAGTGCGGTGTTCCCGGCGATAAGTTTAAGGTAGTTGACGAAAGCGCAGCACTTAACTTCGTATGTGAGCATGTTATAGGTGTAGGTGCAAAGGATCAGGTTGAAAAGGACGTTTATGAGGGATTAAAGGCAAACTTTGAGGGCGAATGTACAGAAGTAGGAATGTATATCGCAATGAGCCGCCAGGCAATCCGCGAGGGTTATCCCGAAATAGGCGAATTTTACATGAGAGCCGCTCTTGAAGAGGCTGAGCATGCAGCTAAATTTGCGGAATTGCTGGGCGAGGTTGTAACACCGTCAACAAAGAAAAACTTACAGATGCGTTCGGATGCGGAATGCGGTGCAACAGCCGGCAAGCTTGAACTCGCAAAGCGCGCCAAGGAACTGGGATACGATGCGATTCATGATACCGTTCATGAAATGGCAAAGGACGAGGCAAGACACGGAAAAGGCTTTGAGGGACTTTTAAAGAGATATTTTGGTTAAAAATAAATACAATTAGTTCCGATTAGATATAATCCGAGAATGGCTTGAAATAAGGCTTTTTAGCTACTTGGTCTTGAAACACGATTAACCAATTTGCGTTAATCGTGTTTTTCTGTATTTATTTGTACTTAATTCTTGCGTGGGAAATTCGTGGGAAAAATCAAAAATTTTGCTCAAAAATCATCTTTTCCCACGAAAACCCCGACAAACCCAGTAACCATGCGGTTTTGAGGGGTGTCAAACCTGTTTTTTACGTGGGAAAAAATTTCTACCCCAAAAACTTAAGATTCCTGCTTCTGATTTGATAAAATATTTATAAGAACTAAAAAGGAGGATTAAGTTATGCAAGGCAGTGTTCGTAAAAAAGGGGCAACTTGGTCTTATCGTATTGAATTGGGTATGGCAGCCGGAAAACGCAATCAAGTTGAGCGCAGCGGATTCAAAACAAAAAGTGAAGCTACTAAAGCAATGAACGAAGTTATTTACCATTATAATATGACGGGTGATTTTGTTGAAAATAAAAAGATCACCTTTAAAGAGGTATATAATGAGTTCATTGAAAAAGAAGCTCCTGCAACTCGTGCATATGCCACTGTTGTTCGCTATAAATCATTATATCGCAATCATTTACAGAAACCGTTTGATATATATTATATGTATCAAATTACTCCGAAAATGATTGATGATTTTATAAATGAAAAAATGATGAGTTATAGCGAGGAATATGTCAAAGGTATATTCAAATTACTGAAAGTTTTATTTGGCTTTGCACATAAACGTCAATACACCAAGAAAAATATCTTTCCATCAGTTACTGCACCACCGGATCCTCGCCATGTCGGCGAAATTAAAGTTTATACTGCCGATGAACGTCAAGCAATGGAAACGAGGCTACATGGAACTAATGTTATTGTTGCCTATTATATTGCCTTAAACACAGGACTGCGCGAAAGTGAGGTATTTGGTTTGCGGTGGGAAGATATTGATTTTGAAAAGAAAAAGATAAAAGTATGCAAGCAGCTTTTATTCCAAGACAGAAAATGGTGCTTTTGCCCGTTGAAAACGAAAAACGCATACAGAAGCGTTAATATAACCGATAGTTTTTGCGAATATATGAAAAAGCTAAAAAAGCATCACGAGGAAAATAAAAAACTCTACGGTGACGGCTATAAGCGTAATTTTGTAACAGACAGACTTGAGAGAAACCGCGATATTTTAATGGAAGTTGATGACTTTGTTAATGTAAAGCTTAATGGTGATATGTTGACAACCAACAGCATTAAATTTATGTCAAGGGTTATAAAAAAAGATTTGAAAATTGACTTTAAATTTCATAATCTTCGGCATACATATGCGACCATTCTTGCAGAAAGCGGTGTAAGCCCCCGATATGTTCAAGAAATGCTGGGACATTCAAAGTTGGAATTTACATTGCGTTATTATACTCATGTAACTGAAAAGATGGGAATACTTGCAAAGAATGCTTTGGAAACAACAGTTACATTTGATGCTTTTAATAACATTGAGCTTATGCCCGAACTTGTAGTAAACTGAATATATTATAAACTGAGAGCAGTGCTAAATGAACACTGCTCTTTTTATTTTGGAGGAAACAAAAATGAAATGCCTTATGAAATATGAATGGGTAAAGCTTATGCGCTCCCGCCTGCCCCAAGGCAAGGGTGTAATGGGCGCTTGGATGAAGCTTGCTTCCCGTGCAGCATTTCGTAAAGGCATAGCCACCTACTGCGGATACAAAAACGAAGTTTCACCCGGTATGTGGTCAGGCGGGATTGTCGGCATTAAAAGTATACTCGGCATAAAGAAAAAATCAGATGCACTTTTAATGCTCGGCAAACTATCGGAACTCGGCTATATAAAATATGAGCTTAATTCCGAAAATAAAAAGCTTACATATCAGATAACCGATTGGGTTGTAAAATGTTCCGGAGAGGAATGTATGAACGGGACTGTTTACACAACAGACGGATACGGCTTCCTCTGCCTTCCACGCAATATAACAGAAAGACTTGTATCATTAAATTATAAATTTGAAGAAACAGACGCATGGCTTGACCTTTGGTGCCACACGGTATCAAATGACACAGGTAATGCGTTTTCTTTTTCAGCACCGGTTGTTCAGTATGGAAAATACGGTGCATTACTTACTCTCGAAAACCTCGGCAAACGCTGGAACTGGGAAAAAACGAAAGTATGGAGATTCTTTCAAAAATACAGAGATGTCTTCACTCTATACAAAATGCCCGGCTCCTACGGCTGCCTTGTGTTTAATAAACTGTATCCAACCGATACAGAAACTGCAATACCCTCACACGAGGAAACCGTGCGTATTCTTGAAGAAATACGCATTTACGGTCAGAATACGCACAAACAGACTTCGGATCACGAACACATCAACAAGCTGATTTGTTGGTACAGCAAAAATATCTGTCAATCAAAAGATGATGAACCTCAAAATAATCGTGTTGCAGAATCAGCCTATATATTACGCGCGTATATTTCTCCGTGTAAGAATTGTAGTATATGTGAATATGACTGCGAAAGGATATTAGATTTATCCATTCCCGTTATTGAAGCGAATAACATCCGCGGGCCGTGCATACCCGTGGACTTAACAAAATTTGAAAAGGAGTTTTTTGACTATGAATAAAAAGAATTTATACGAACAGCAGGAAGATATCATCAGAAAGCAGTCTGAGGCATTTATAACCCTGCTTACCCACCGAGGAATACTCGGCGAGCAGAGTATTGACGATGAAAAACTGCGTAATGCCCGACAGGAACGAAAGAAAAACACATATCATAACACACTTATGCTGCTGAAACACTACCGCACGATTTCGTGGATGCTTGAATGCTTCCCCGATACAATTGCGGAGGAATTAGACAGACCGTTTGAGGGCATTGACGAACTTGTTGACCACATTGATGTCGAAATGTCTATGAACAACAGAAAGCTTGAAAGCAGAATGGCAGGCATACAGAAATCACGATTATTGCTTGACCGTGTGAATGAAGCTCTGACCGTTCTGAAGAAAAAGCCAAATGACGGCGAAAAGCTGTATAACTTGATTTATGAGACCTACATTGCGCCGGAAAAACTGTCGCTCACGGATATTTTATACAGGCTTGATATGTCGCCGAGACACTATTACAGACTTCGTGAGCAGGCAATCACAATTCTCTCAATACGCTTGTGGGCAGCTCCGGGAAAGGATGTTGATTTCTGGTTTGAAATGCTTACTCTTTTGGAGGGATTATCGTGAAAAATACTCCGGCAGAAAATTGGCACAAAATTGGCGCACCGATGCCGATGACAAGCGAATATAAAAGTGGTATAATGGTATCGTCCCAAAGTGGGACCGGACATATTCTCCGCCGTTTTTGAGTTTTCCCCCAAAACTTGAAAGCGGCTTTTTTTATGCCGATTTTTGAAGAAGGAGGTAAATTGACATGGTAAAACTCAAAAAGATACGGGATAAGCTCAGTCTTATGTATTGGTCAGCGGTTGCGGTTATATCAGGAACTATGATTTCGGTTCAGCCTGTTATGGCAGACACAATCTGGAACCGGTTTTCCACCATCATGAAAGATGTATACGGACAGATTGTTGCCATCAGCACCATCGTTGCCGTAACCGTTGCGGCAATAGCATTGGTCGTCCGAATGGTATCCCGAAACCAGCGTGCCGTTGATGAAGCTACCGCTTGGTTGAAGCGTATTGTAATCACATGGATTATTCTTAACTCTTTAGGCTTTGTGGTAACTTACTTGCAACCCCTAATTTCCGGTGGTAACTACAACGGATAAGTAAAATCATGTCAAGGACGGAGGTGATAAATATTGCTTGACTGGATATTCGAGGGAATTGTCAAATGGATCTCAAGTATTGTATCACAACTTATGGATGCGGTTTCAGGGTTATTTTTGAACACATTGAATACCGACCTGACAGCGATGGAAGAATACTTCCCGTTTGTTACGAAAGCATTTGATGTAATGCAGTATATGGCATGGGCAATTCTCTTTTTAATTACGGTTTGGCAGTTATTCCGCGTTTTCGGCGGACCGATTACGGAGGCTGAAAATCCATTGACATTGCTTGCGAGAAGTTCCTTGTTTGCTTTGCTTATCGGATATGCCAAGCCGATATTTCTGATTGCTTTGGATATTGCCAGAGCGCCGTATACCGCTTTAATGGATGTGGCGATGACCTCAGAAGATTTTACTTTTGCAGGGATAGAGCAGTCATTGAGTAACGGGCTTACGACATTCATAGCCATAACGTCTGTTGTCGGGCTGCTGCTCCTTATCATTCTTGAAATTTCCCTTGGCTGGAATTATTTCAAGCTTCTACTCGAAACCGTGGAAAGATACATTGTCGTAGGCGTGTTATGTTATACTTCTCCTCTTGCGTATGCAATGGGTGCCTCAAAATCAACTGTCAATGTATTTAAGGCATGGTGCCGAATGGTGGGATCACAGCTTTTGCTGCTCGTTTTGAATGTTTGGTTTCTCAGAGCCTTTAACAGTTCTATGGGACAATTCATGGGAAACGGCGGCGCGCTGTCAACAGGCGGAGGCAGTATATTTTTATGGATGTTCTGTGCGTTGGCTTTCTTAAAAACTGCACAGAAATTTGACAGCTATCTTGCGTCAATGGGATTGAATGTTGCTCAGACCGGTTCCAGCATGGGTATGGAAATGCTTATGGCGGCAAGAGTTATCAGCGGTCTTGGCGGCGGTGCAAAAAGTGCCGGAAGTGTATTCAGAGGTACTGCATCGGCGGCAGGCGGAAATGCAGCGGGCGGATTTATGTCCGGCTTTGCAAATATGTTCAAGGGTAACAGCTATGTGCGTGATGCGGTTGTAAACGGCGGTACTCGTATGGGGGCAGGCGGTTCTCTTGGATTTGTCGGACGGGCATTCGGCGGTATGGCAGCCAGAAACGGTGCTGTGCTTAACGCTGATTCAATATCGTCCGTTGCGTCGAAAGCACCGAATGTATCCGGTACAATCGGCGGCGAGATTGCAAACCGCAGTTTGGGCAATTATATGCCTCAGCTTGGCGGGTACAAACTGAGTGATACACAGATTACCGGCGGTCAGATAAGTACAAAAGCTGAAGGCAGTAACGGAAAAATGTCTGATGTAGAGTTGTTCAGCACTTCGCAATTTGAAAAACCTGATGCTCCTCATTCTGTTGTAAAAGCAGCGGACGGAAGCGAATGGTATCAGATGGCAAGCGGCGACGGCTCGGAAGAATTTTATTCCGTGCCTAATTTCACCGGAGATGTTTCGGAAGCAGGTATGGTTAAAGAAAACTTTCCCGGCGCGGAAGACGGTACAGTTCTTCGTACTGCCGATGACGGCGTACTTGAAGCAACCGTTCCCGGTAACAGTTCTGCTCTATATAGCAGTGATGTATATAATCAGCCTGATGGTGCATTCTCCGTTGTTACCGATGAAAACGGCAATGAATGGTATCAGATACAATCGGCTGATATTGAAAGCGGCATAGCCTCTGTCCCGTCCGAAAAAGATGCTTACAGCTTTTCGGATATGCCTGACGATACGGCGTTCTCCTATGCAGGAAACGGTGTTGTTGAGGCAAGCTCGGATGATGGCGGCAGTTCGCTTCTTTACAGTGGCGAGTTTTATAATGAACCGGACGCACCTCACTCTGTTGTTACGGATGATGCAGGTAAAACTTGGTACCAAATGTCCACAGACGATATTGCAGATGGTGTGCAGGCTCCGTCATTTAACGGCAATGCATTTGGATTTTCGGATATGCCCGATGATACCTCCTACTCCTTTGGCGGTAACGGAATTGTTGAAGCAAGTTCGGCTGACGGAGATTCCATTTTATATAACAGTGCGTGCTTTGCAGAACCGGAAGGTTCTTATCAGACCGTTACAGACGCTGACGGAAACAGTTGGTATCAAATGTCCGCAGAAGCAATCGGAGACGGCAGCATTTCAGCACCGTCCTTTATTGGAAACGAGTCTGAAAGCTATAATCCGACATTTGGTGATCTATCACCTTCGTCTGAGAATGTTTCCTTCCCCGGTATGGCGGAAGAAACGATACTCACCTCGGCAGGAAACGGTGTTGTTATGGCAAACGAGGCTTCAGACAGCAATACACTCTGGTATAACAGTGCAGTCTATGACGAACCGGACGCACCCCACTCAACCATTCAATCTTCAAACGGCGTAAGCTGGTATGCAATGGAACCTCATGCGTCTGCACCTGAGTTTGAAAGCGGAGAAAATGCTGCCGCATACAATCAGGCACAGTTCCGCGAGTTTATGCCCGGCTACGGTCAGCAAATTACATCTGTTGACGGATCGAAAGCTACTGAAGGTCAGTTTGAAGTTCGCCACAGTGACGGCGGCGGAACAAAATTCTATGATGTTACGCAATATGCCGCACCGAAAGGCGATTATCAGGTATTTGAGGACGCTAACGGAAAGCAATGGTATTCCATTAAGGGTGAACCTGCTGTTGAAAGAAAGCCTGTATACGAAAACGGTAAACCCGTTTATGAAAAAGACGGTAAGAATGTTAAAACCGTTTCGGTTGACAGTGTTCGCTATAAAACAACTCCTGCACGCTTTGGCAAACCCGGTAAACGAAAATCGGAAATCAAAGCTCCAAAGCGTAAAAAATGAAACAATGCAGTCGGATTGTATTATTCGGCTGCTTTGTTTTTTCAAAAAATCCGCTGAGAAATCAGCTTAAAATATATGAAGGAAGGTGTATCGCATATGGCAACGCAAGAGAAAAATCAGCTTGGTGACGGTTCGGATAATTATGCCGGAGCCGCAAAGCAAGCGGCAAATGCCGCTAAATCCGCAAAGGAAGCAGGCAAAACCGCCGCAAAAGAAACTGCGAAAAAAGGCGCTGAAGCCACTTCAAGAGCAGCGGCGGCAACTGTTAAAGCAAGCGTAGAAGGCGGAAAAGCCGCCGCACAAATCGCTGCCGGTACTGCGGCAGGCGGACCTGTCGGAGCAGCCATTTCGATTGCGTGGTCTATGCGGCACACCCTCTTTAAGATTCTGATATGCGTATGCTTATCATTGACTTTTTTAATTGTTATGATAGTATCTCTCCCGTCAATTATAATGGATAGCATATTCGGAACAAACGGTACGCAGCCGGTAGAAGGCGTTACGATAACTTCGGTTTACGATAGTTTGGTGGTTGATGTTTCAAATGCTGTTGAAAACGGATACAACACATCAATGTCAAAGGTCGAAAACATAATCCGAAATGACGGATACGATTACGAAACCTCAATGGCAGCCACAATCAATTATGCTCAAAGTTCGGCAGGGTATGATGTTTCATATATCCTTTCTGCGTATTCGGCTTCTCTGCAACAGAAAAATACAAGCAAAGATGATATGATTAACAAACTGAATGCTGTTGCAGGCAAGATGTTTCCCGTAACTTACGAGGTTAAAACCACAACAGTTACGGAAACAAGCGATGACGGGACAAGCACCGAAAGAACGGTTACATATGCGGAATGTACGATTCACCCATTTGATAACAATGTAATTGCGGAAGCATTCAGTATAGATTTGGACGCTAACTACGGCAATTTCAGTATATCTTACCGCGATGCCATTTCCAATATGGCAAACTCGCTCAAAATGACTTTATACGGTTCTTTGGGCGGCGGCGAGGGTGTTCCCCTTACCGACGCAGAGCTTATTGATTTTGTGAATAAGCAAGACTGTACTCCGGCAAGAAAGCAACTCCTCACAACAGGCCTTGCACTCGTCGGCAAAGTTCCGTACTTTTGGGGCGGAAAATCCGGTCCCGGCTGGAATGATGAGTGGAATACGCCAAAAGTTGTTACGGCGGCAGGTTCTTCCTCAACAGGAACAATCAGACCGTATGGACTTGATTGCAGCGGCTTTACAACTTGGGTGTATCAAACGGCATTGGGTGTATATATCGGTGACGGAACATCCGGACAGTATCCGAGAACATCAGCCGTTTCCGCATCGGATTTGCAGATTGGCGATCTTGGTTTTCTGGCAAATTCGGGCGGCGGTGATTGGAATCATGTTCTTATGTTTGCCGGTTACGGTGATGACGGTGCGCGTTTGTGGGTTCATTCCTCCGGCGGCAGCGGTGTTATTCTAAACACACCAAGTTATGAAGCCAGTCTGGTATTAAGACGACCGAACGGGGTTGACTATAATATGGCGGTTTCCGCAGAGCCTTCCGGTACAGGTCTGTACACATTAGAGGTTGAAGTTACTCATTACTGCTCCTGTTATCAGTGCAACGGCAATACCCTTGCAAAAACCGCAAGCGGAAAACCACTTGCAGACGGTATGGTTGCGATGTCAAGCAATTATCCGTTTGGAACCCAGCTTATGATAAACGGAAAGCTATTCACGGTCGAGGATCGCGGCGGCTCCGAAATTGAGAACAATATACATCGTGTTGATATTTATGTACCGAATCATCAGCAAGCTTTGAATCTCGGCAGATTCAAAACGACAGCTACGGTATATCGTATAGGCAGGTGAATGATATTTTGAATGAAGAAAAAGAATATAACAATATTTATGCCATTCCGGCGAATTATACGGATTCGGGAAAAATATTGGGCGGAATGCTTGAACTGCGAAATGCAGTCGAAACCGTGCTTATCGTCGGTGCTGTCGGCTATCCCGAACTTATGCTGATACCGATGACGGGAACCATACGAATTGTTGTTATGACGGTTACGCTGCTCCCGCTTGCAGTTGTGGCAATGATGGGAATTGACGGCGACTCGTTATTTCAGTACGCAGCGCATATGCTGCGTTTTGTTTTACACAAACGCAAACTACATTTTAGAAGGGTGGGATATAAATATGCCGAAGAACAGCTCAAAACCAAAAAGAGAAAAAAGAAAAAAGCCGGAAAAGCTTGAATTCGTGCAGAATTTTATCCCGATTAAGGATATAAGGCACGGCATTATAGAAACAACAGACGGAAGATTTATCAAGATACTTGAAATCGAACCAATCAACTTTACGCTCCGATCATCTGAGGAACAGTTCGGTATTATATCCTCGTTTGCGTCCTGGCTTAAAATATCGCCGGCAAAGCTCCAGTTCAAGAGTATTACACGAAAGGCAGACTCGGATAAGCACATTGCTATGGTGCGAAAAGAGCTTGAAAGCGAGGAAAATGAACAATGCCGAAAACAGGGCGAAGATTATATACGGTTTATAAAAGAAGTCGGAAGCCGTGAAGCTCTTACAAGGAGATTCTTTCTCATATTTCAGTATGAGGAATCAAGGCACAGCGATAATAACGATTTCGGTCAGATTTACGGTGTTCTGCAAACGGCAGAGCAAAATGCGAGAACATATTTTCTGCAATGCGGTAATACGATTATTCAGCCGAAAGATCCTGATGAAGCCGTTGCTGAAATTCTGTATATGTTTTTCAACAAGCGTTCCTGCGTAGACGAACCGTTTTCTTCAAGAGTTGACAGAGTGGTTATTGACACAATGGCGGCAAAAAACAAGGTAATCGGCATTGATCCGATACCGCCGATTAAAATCGTAAATTTTATTGCGCCGAGAGGAATTGACCTCGAGCATTACAATTATATCGTAATGGACGGAATGTACTACTCCTTCCTGTATATCAAGGGAAACGGTTTTCCGGGCAGAGCCCGAGCCGGCTGGATGTCATCAATGATCAACGCCGGTGAAGGCATTGATGTTGATGTTTTTCTGTACCGTGAAAACCGAAGCAGAACGATTGACAAGGTTGCACAGCGTATAAGGCTTAACCGAACGAAACTTAAAAGTATGCAGGACACAAGCACCGATTATGAAGAACTGACGAATTCCATACAGTCGGGATATTTTATAAAGAACGGCATTGCGAATTATAACGAGGATTTGTTTTATATGTCGGTATTTATAACGATATCTGCAAAAACCTATGAAGAACTCCTCTGGCGCAAACAGCAAATGGTTGATATGTTAAAGTCAATGGATATGTATACAAGCGACTGTCGGTTTCAGCAGGAAAAAGCACTATGCTCTGTTATGCCGTTTCTGAAAATGGATTCTTCACTTGAAAAGAAATCAAGACGAAATGTTCTGACAAGCGGTGCTGCGTCAACCTATATGTTCACTTCCTTTGAAATGTCGGATGATACGGGTGTTTTGCTTGGCGTTAACCGCCATAATAATTCCTTGTGCATTGTCGATTTGTTCAACACGAAGAAAAACAAAAATGCCAATCTGACGCTGCTCGGAACGAGCGGCGCGGGAAAAACCTTTACTATGCAGCTTTTAGCCCTCAGAATGAGAATGAGAGGAATTCAGTGTTATATCATTGCCCCGATAAAAGGTCATGAGTTTCGCAGAGCGTGTAATAAGGTTGGCGGTCAGTATATTAAGATTGCTCCGGGTTCTCCGCATTGTATCAATGTCATGCAGATACGGCACACGACTTCTCCTGCAATGGATCTGATTGATGAAATGGATTATTCTGAAAACAATTCTATGCTTGCCTCAAAAATTCAGCAGCTTATGATATTCTTTTCATTGCTTATTCCCGATATGTCAAATGAAGAAGAACAAATGCTGGATGAAGCGCTTATAAAAACATATGCGGATTTCGGTATTACGCACGATAACGATTCCGTGTATGTAGATAAAGACGCAAATCCTCCGGTATTAAAAGAAATGCCGATACTCGGAGATTTACATAAGAATTTGCTTGATAATCCGATGACGCAAAGAATTGCAATTATCGTAAGCCGATTTGTAACAGGTTCGGCGCAGTCGTTCAACAGACAAACGAATGTTGACCTGTCAAATAAATATATAGTGCTTGACCTGTCGGAGCTGAAAGGAAAACTTCTCCCTGTCGGAATGGTAATAGCTCTTGATTATGTATGGGATAATGTAAAGGCTGACATAACAAAGAAAAAAGCCATTATGATTGATGAAATCTGGAAGCTTATCGGAGCGTCGTCAAGTAAAGAGGCGGCTGAATTTTGTCTTAATATTTTCAAGACAATCCGAGGTTTCGGCGGCGCCGGCATTTCGGCATCACAAGACCTTTCGGACTTTTTCAGTATGGAAGACGGCAAATACGGCAGAGCTATTATAAATAACTCCAAAAACAAGATCATTCTGAATCTTGAACCTGATGAAGCCAGATATGTTCAGGATGTTCTGAAGCTTACAAAAAGCGAGGTTCGTTCCATTACGCAGTTTGAACGGGGCGAAGCACTGATACACTCGAACAATAACAAAGTTCCGGTTATTATAAAAGCCTCCAAGCAGGAACAGGAAATGATAACAACAGACCGTGCCGAGCTTGAAACTATTCTTAAAAAGCGGCAGGCCGAAAAAACGCATTCCGAACAGAATACGCATTAAGGCAAAAATACGCATAAAGGTGGTGATAAAAATGCTGTTGGAAGATGAAAAATATGTGGTAAAGTGGCTGTCGCAGTACGGGACATTGCCGAGAAAGCAAATCGTTCAAATGCTACAAAAGCCGCCGGACACTGCGAAAAAGATTATAAACAATCTAAAACGGCAGCTCAGAATATCGGAAATCGGCGACGGATATTATCTGGCACTTGATCCTATGAGCAAGCCGGATCAGAGAGTTATCCTTGCAGTGTGGGTTTTGCTCCAATATATTGACAAAGTGGAACCTATGGCACATTACCCGGCTGTTTATCCGTCTCAGATATTTTTTCTGAAAGATAATATCGGATATGAAATTGTAACTCTTTATGACGGCGAGGAACATTTGCTAAGGCTGCTGCGCCCCGAAGACGATCTTAAATATATCATCATAGTTCCGACAATTACAATGGCGGCAAACTTGAAACTGCCGAAAGCTCCGTGCATATTTGCAACGGTAGATTATAACGGCCGTGACGAACCTGATATTACATTTTATTCTGAGGAGGCGATAAAAAATGATATATAACAGCTTTGGCGATTCGCTGAAAAAGCTCGAAAGAAAACTGAAAATTGTCGGAAGCACGATTGAAAATGTTCGTGCTTTTTTTGATTGCGGAAATACTTATCAGATGTACGAACACGCATTAAAGCTTGAAGAACAAATGGAACAGGCTGTTCTTTTAAGCAGGACGCTTCCTGCATACACCGGGAAACCGCTTGCACAGGCTGAGGTCAGCAACATTGAACGGCTTAATATTCCTCTGGAAATCGGGTTTACGAAAGAAGGCTGGTTTTCATTGAGAATACCGGCACTGCTCCCAAAAAAATCACAAGGCTCTGCCGAGTATGTGCGTTCTTTCCTCTATCCGGCAATGAAAGAATTTTTTGATGGGCTTGCCCCGGTTCGGTATACAGACTGTATTTTGATATATCGGCACATATATGATGAAAAGCGGCCGGAACGCCGGATGCGCGATCATGACAATATCGAAATCAATATGGTTTCGGATATTATCGCTATGTATGTTATGCCGGATGACGGACCGGAAATCTGCTCGCATTACTATTGCAGTGCAAAAGGACAGACGGACAGAACAGAGGTTTATGTACTGCCCAAAAGTGAATTTGCGGTGTGGCTTACAATAGAAAATTCTATGCCTGATGAGGGGGTGAAACTTTATGAAAGCCCCGTTTTTTGGAAAGAAAAACATATGTAAAAAACCGAAAATTCCGCCGAGAAAAAAAGACATATCTTTTGATAGGTACAAAAAGCGCATAAATACTGAGGTTCCGGAGGATTTAGAGAGCCGAAATTCCGACGAAGAGAGCAGTCATGTTGTCGGAAAATTCTCCGATTCGGGAGGTGGAATAAATGATACACTTCCGCCCCGGCAGTCATGCGTATGACATCGTTTCCGTCATCGGAATAACAGGCGAATTTCCTTACCGCTCTGTCGGGCTTTTTGGTAATGCACGAACATACAAGGTGCTTATCGGAAGATTATGTGAGGTACAAACCTTTCGTGATTACAATTCCGGTGATGAGATGACCTGTCGGCTTTTGACCGTTACAGGGAAGTCTTTTTGGAAAACTGTCAGACTGTATAAGGCGGCAATTCCCATACTGAGATGGATTTCGCCATATGCAGAGGAGAATTATTTAAGCGCATCATGGAATCATGGATTTCCGGGCGACATTTCCCATACTGAACGCAATCACAGAGTTGCCGAGGCTGCAATCATGTGCATCCGAGCCGGGATCAAGTCAAGACCTTATGAGTTACCTAAACTGCAGAATGAGGTTATAAAAAGAATGGAGTTTAATCAGCCTTCGTTTTATTTTGCCAAGAGCTTGAAGCATATCGGTCAGACCGAGATGAATAAAACAATGTTTACCCGGATTGCAGGGGCAATTTTTATCAATCATAATTGCTATGCTGTATATAACACCCGCAATGCAGTTATGAAATGGAATGGTATGGGTGAATTCAAGACGCTGCACAGTTTAATTGAGGTTGCCAGATTGAATGCCGGTGTTTCACAAATTGACACAGCGATACTTTTTGGTGAGTCTTACAAAACGGCATATAAGACAATGCTGGAAAATCAAAAAAACAGGCGCCTTGAATTTCGTTTCGACGGAATATACAGACATATTCATTTTGTTCCCATGAACGAGTTCGGAATAAGACTTCTGAAAATCTTGATTCTCCCAGACCGAAAACAGAAATTGCTTGATTTATTGTTTGAGCCTGAATGCCGGTCAAATGATTTGGGAGCGTTTGAGTATGACGCATATATAAATGGCGTTTATGTGCTGTCTTTCTTGGATAGTGATATTGCACGCCTTATGCGTTTTAGCGAAGCGAGAAGTTATCGAACAGAGATGCTTGAGGTACTCTGTTTTCCTGAGCAGGTTGAACTTATAAAAAATTATCTTGGTTCTTATGTCAGTATCAAGACAATCGGACTTGAACAAATTGAAGATGCACTTAGCGGAGGTGATGCCAATGGATAATGAGAAAAAGCGGCGAATTGTTATTATCGCTGCTGTCATACTGGGAATTTTGGGACTTACTTATCTCGGCGGAATGATTGGACAGTTCATGGATCATTACAAAACTTGGCTCGGTGCAGGCGGTGTCGGCGGCAATACCGAAATGAAATCCGTCAATTTCAGTCCGCTTGCGTGCATCCCACAGGCATTTACCATAAACGGATTAAAAGGAATACTCGGTATCATTCTCGCAGCGGCGGGAATTTTTTTGTATGTCAGATTTCACGATAAGTTTGACGGCAAAGAAATAGATCCGAGAGGTTTTGCAAAAAGCAAAACAGGTGCTTACGGCACGGCAGGCTGGATGTCCGAGACTGACATGAACGAAGTACTGGAGATATCCCCTGTTGAAAAGGCCGGCGGAGTTATCTTGGGTGAATATAAGGGAAAAGCTGTTTGTATGCCGAAAGATACAAGGTTTAACAGGCATATAGCAATCTTCGGTGCATCAGGAACAATGAAATCAAGGGCTATAATCCGTAATGCATTGTTTCAGGCGATAAAAAATTCCGAGTCTGTGGTAATCACCGATCCGAAATCCGAATTGTATTCCGACACAGCAGACCTGTTCAGAAAAAACGGTTACGAAGTTAAAGTATATAATTTGGTCAACCCTGAGCATAGTGATTCATGGAACTGTATGTCAGACTTAAACGGAGATACGCTTATGGCTCAGACCTTGACAAATGTCATTATCGGAAACACGAGTTCAGGCAAGGGCGATCACTTCTGGGATAACGGCGAGGGCAACTTACTCAAGGCTCTTGTTTTATATGTGGATCTGGATAAAACCCGAACCGAACAAGAAAAAAATCTTCCCGCAGTGTATCAGCTCTTAATCCGTCATACTGAAAGACAATTGACGGCATTGTTTGAAAAGCTGCCAATGGATCATCCGGCAAGAGCGCCGTTTAACCTGTTTGCTCAATCGAGTGATACAGTCAAATCAGGAATAATACTGGGACTTGGCACGCGGCTTCAGGTTCTCCAGAATGAGTCTGTGAAAAACATAGCTACCGAATCGGATATTGATTTAACCGCCCCCGGAAAGAAAAAATGTGCATATTTTATGATACTGAGCGATCAGGACGCAACAATGGCGTTCCTCTCATCGCTCTTTTTTTCATTTATGTTCATCAGACTCTCAAGGTATGCAGACTCACGCCCCAATCAATGCTGCGATGTTCCCGTCAATCTGATATTGGATGAGTTTAACAATGTCGGGCGTATCGGCGGCGCTGCAGACGGAAGTGATTTTGCGCGCTCGCTGAGTGTTGTCAGATCGAGACAAATCCGAGTTATGCTCGCAGTGCAGAGTTTGGGACAGCTCCAGAACAGATATCCGAACAATCTCTGGTCGGAAATTGTGGGCAACTGTGATATTCAGCTGATGTTAGGCTGTACCGATGACTTAACTGCCGAGCATTTCTCAGACCGAAGCGGAGATATGAGTATCCAGATTGATACCACCATGACGGTTCGGCAAACCATTGCGGTAGCTCAGGTGATACCCCAGTACCGTCATACTGAGGGGCAAGGCCGACGAAAGGTACTTACTCCCGATGAGGTACTGCGATTGCCGAACACACAAATGCTTTGTATTATCAGAGGGTGTAATGTGCTGAAACTCGATAAGCTTGATTATACCAAGCACCCAATGGCAAAGCAGATAAGTAAAATATCCGTGATGGACTATTATCCAAATACGCATAAGAACAATATGCATGTCGAAATCATTGATGGAGATGTTCATAAAAGTGCCAATTTGTCAGACTCGGAAAAAAGCTGTGTTAATCTTAATCAGAATGCTGACATGGCCCACGAAGAGTCGCAGCAAGGCACTGTTCTCACAGACTCAGAAACCGCACGGCAAAATGCATTGCCGGATTGCGAATGCGCACAAAAATCTAACGAAGAAAAAGCTGTTTCCACCAAACCGACAGAAAAGAAACGATTATACAGTTCGGCGAAACCGCCGGACGACTTTTAGTTATATTCTCTTCCGTTAAAATCGGGAGTTTATATATAAAATTATGAAACCTTAAAGGAGGTAAAATTTATGCCAAGAAAGCAAACACGCGCAATTGCTGAACCGACCGAAATACAAACTCAGTCTGAGGAAATGAACGATACTCAGGCTGCGGGCATCAGTGAGGGGGAAAATTCTCCCCAGACCGATTCTGAAAACACAGATTCTCAAAGAATTCATGATGAAGACGACGTCAATGCTGATGGAAGCGAAGCAATTTCTCAGACCGAGCCTGAAAGCAGCGATATTTCGCCGCGGAATGCCGTCCCGGGTTCCGAAGACACTAAAAATTCAGATGTTCTCCAAACTGACTCGGAAATCAACGCTGATTTTGAAGATTCTTCCCCGGGTAACATGTCATCCCATGAAAAAACCGAAGAATCCAAGACCGAGAAGACCGGCAAAGCTGAAAACGCCGAAGGCGGAACAACTGTATCTCAGTCTGATAAACCGAATACGGACAGCTTGGAAAATACGGATGACGCAGCAAAGATTATTAAAAAAGCAAGCACAACAATAAAGCGTGCCGGGCGGACTCCCGTAATCGCTATTGATGAAAGGCTTGTTGCCCAGACCGATGAGGAAAAGCTCAGAGATAACCTCATCGACCTTGTAGAGTCCTTGAAATCAAATGTATTGTTAAGCGGCACGGTCCAGGGCGTCGAACAATCGCCCAACAATCCATATTCTCTTGCAGTCATTTATCACGGTGAGTTCAAAATCTTAATTCCTGCAAACGAGTTTATGGAAGAACCCGATGATACTCATGACCAACCAAAAGAAACGGTTCTCAACTATATGATGACAAGACGAATGGGCGCTGAGGTCGATTATGTTATCAAAGGTATTGATGCAAATGCAAGAATTGCGGCTGCGAGTCGGCTTGAAGCAATGCGTATAAAACGCAGACAGTATTATTTTGCAACAGACCGGGACGGAAACAACATAATTCATTCCGGGATCAATGCTGAAGCCAGAGTCGTATCCGTCATCCGCGCAGGGATATTTGTTGACCTTTTCGGTCTGGAAACATATATTCCGCTGAAAGAGCTGAGCTATCAGAGATTGCTTGATGCGGCATCACAGTTCCAGACCGGTCAGAGAATCCTTGTTAAGATCCTTGAGGTCGAACGGAAAAATCACGATGTTCGGGTTTTGGCTTCGGTAAAACAAGCAACGGAAAATCCGTATGAAAAAGCCCTCAGAAAGTACAGCATCGGCAATAAATATGTCGGCACTGTCAGTCTGGTAGATACAAACGGTGTATTCGTAGCTTTGGACGGCGGAATTGATTGCCTTTGTGCATATCCGAAAAGAGGCCGCCCTCCAAGAGGTGCGAGAGCAACGGTCCGTATTATCGGTATAAATTATGAGGCGAACAGAATTTGGGGTGCCATAACCCATATCTCTGCTCCAAGATGATTTTTAGTGGCAGAAAGGAGTGCGTGTATATGTCATTAAATGATGAACTCGGCACTAAAGAGCAAAAGAAACGAAAAGAAATCGCTGCTCATACAAGAGCGATGATACTTAATCAGTTAAATGTTCATGATGAAGATGAAAATTCTATTATGACTGATTATAGAAATTACTATTTGCAGATTTCTTTTTCGGAGCTGCATCCGCTGATGGTATTTTGTCTTGCAAAAGGCCTTAAATCACCGAGTACAGCGAAGCAAAAGCAGATGACCAATGAATTGAACCTTATTGTCGCGCATTTCAACGGTAAGTATTTCTCCGTTATAGCAATCCATTATCGG
>CAJKHT010000048.1 GCA_905199755.1 uncultured Eubacteriales bacterium
TCATAATCTTTTTGTGCCTTGTAGCGTAGCGGAAAGGAATAGTCATAATTATGAAAATTCGAGAAGTAAATGATAATAAAAAACAATTTATTTCATTACTGTTATTGGCGGATGAACAGGAAAATATGATTGAGCGTTATCTTGAAAAAGGTACGATGTATGTGCTTGAAGATGATGAAGTAAAGGCAGAATGTGTAGTTACCAACGAAGGTAACGGAATTCTTGAAATAAAGAATATAGCAGTTGTACCGGAATATCAAGGCAAAGGTTACGGAAAAATATTGCTTGACTTCCTTGTTCGTAAATACACGGGCTTGTATTCTGTTTTACAGGTTGGAACAGGTGATAGTCCGCTTACGGTGCCATTTTATGAAAAATGCGGTTTTGTCCGTTCTCACAAAGTTCCGAGATTTTTTACAGATAATTATGACCACCCCATATATGAAGGTGGCATACAGTTAGTGGATATGGTGTATTTGCAAAAGCATTTATAAATTCCAGTTTATACAACAAAATAATATTAAGGCGAACCATTGTGTTCGTCTTTTTCTATACCCAATTTTAGGAGGTACTCATGAACGGCATAACAGAACTTGCAAAATTATTGAAAGAGCGGGAAAACGCTGACGGTTACTCGCCGATGTTCGGCACGGTCATTGAACTGCCGAACACAAAAATACGCATAAGCGACAAGGTTATTCTCACCGACAGCCACATAACGCTTTGCATAAATTTGAAAGAGCAAAATGCGGACGGCGACTATATAAACCTTGGCAAGACCGTGGTTTTGCTCCTGTATGCAAACGGTCAGAAATTTATTGTGATTGGAGTGGTTATCTGATGTTTCCGAATTCAACCGGCATAACGCTTGACGAAAGCATATCGGCAAGCGGAACAAAAACATTTCTGTTCGATTTTAACATCGGTGATTTTGCCCTCCGTGACGGAAAGCTTATCGAATGTGACGGAATTGATGCAATCAAGGTATGGATTAAAAAAGTACTCCGCACGGAAAAAGACCGATACAAGATTTATGATAATACCGAATACGGCTGTCATTTGGAGGACTTGATTATCGGCAACAGCTACACAACGGAATTTATTGAGGCGGAGTTAAAGCGTGAGATTGGGGACGCATTAAAACAAAATCCCCGGATTTCTTCTGTTACAAACTTCAAAATCACACGAAACACGAACGCAATTACTGTAAATTTGGAGGTGGTGTTAAATGACGAAAGACGAGATACTGTCACGGTTACTGTCTGATATTTCCGATGAGTTCGACAAAGATGTCGGTTCATTTTTTTATGATGTGACAAAGCCGACCTCGGAGGAATTTGAAACGGCATACACCAGACTTTCGGAAATTCTAAAAAACGGCTTTGCTCTGACCGCAAGCGGTGAATACCTCGACTGCAAAGCCGCAGAGCAAGGCATTGTACGAAAATCCGGTGTTGCCGCACAGGTTAAGGTGACGGTCACAGGCACTCCCGGAAGTATAATTTCTGTCGGAGATAAAGTCACATCGGACAGCCTTATCTTCTCATCAATCGAAAATGTTGAAATCGGTGAAACAGGCACAGCCGATGTTACGGTTATCTGCGATACGGTCGGCACTGTCGGAAACATTCCGCAAGGCAGCATTAACCGTTTCCCCGTCACGCTCTCCGGCATTGTATCGGTTACAAACAACGAGCCGGCAACGGGCGGATTTAATGAGGAAACGGACGATGAACTGCGTGACAGATATTTTGAAAAGGTGTCCCTCCCGGCGACAAGCGGAAGCAAGTACCATTACATTCAATGGGCAAAGGAAGTAAACGGTGTTGGGGACGCTAAATGTCTGCCGCTGTGGAACGGAAACGGCACGGTCAAGGTTATTGTTATCAACTCCGAGAAAGGTGTTGCAAGCGAAGAACTTATTGCAGAAGTCAAAAATCACATTGAAGAAAACCGCCCAATCGGTGCGGAGGTCACGGTCGAGAGTGCCGCACCGCTCACGATTGATGTTTCTGTCACGCTCACCCTTGCAAGCGGCGCAAGCCTTGATATTGCGAAAGAGAAAATCACCGAGAGCATAACAAAATATCTGCAAAAGAATGCGTTCTCGGTCGGATATATTTCATATGCGCAAATCGGCGGCTGTATCTTGGCTTGCGATGAGATTGCCGATTACAGTAATCTCACCCTAAACAACGATACACAAAACATATCCGTTTCGGAAACACAGGTGCCTGTTTTGGGGGTGGTTACGGTTGATTGAAAAAATGCCCGGATATTACCGAAAATCAAAAGTAATGACACAGCTTTGCAAGAGCATAGAAAACGAATTTGAAAGATTAAATGATGAAATCACGCTGACCGAAAATCAGTTTTTTGTCATTCTTTCGGACAGGGACATTAAAAACCACGAGGAAGATGTCGGACTTGTTCCCGATACCTCCGCTGACATTGAAACTCGCAGAGGTCGAGTTCTATCCAAACTCCGAGGTACGGGAACGGTGACAAAAACAATGATGAAAAATGTTTCAAAGTCCTTTGTAAACGGTGATATTGAAATTATCGAATATCCGTCCAAATATTGCTTTGCGGTGAAGTTCACATCAAAGACGGGTGTGCCGTACAACTTGGATGACATAAAAGCAATGATTGAGGAAATAAAACCGGCACACCTGGCGGTGGAATACATCTTCACATATCGGCTTTGGCAGGATATTTCAGATGAAATACAAATATGGACAACGGCAAAAAACTATTCCTGGGAATGGCTGCTGACATTCGAGGTTAAGTCTAATCTTAACATCTCGGAGATCGGCATTTTTTATTGCCCGGACGGTACCGGAAACGGAAAAATAGTGTGGGAAAACAGTAAAGCTTACGCAAGGAGGAATGAATAATGGCGGAAATACATCCAAACGATATAGGTCTTGCCACCTTTGCCGATGTGGGCGATGTGGAAAAGCTCAAAACCACGGCAAAGAATGTGGTGGACGCATTAAACGAGATTTATCAAAACGGAACGCAAGGCGGCAGCCCGTTCGGACAGCAGTGGTATGTTGACGGCGAGAACAACATCATACTCGGTGAAAACAATATTGTTTACGGCAGTGACAACCTTGTCATCGGCTCGGACAATATCATTGTCGGAGATAATATCAACTTCATCGCAAACGGAAGGCAAAAATATCAGTCTTCGGAAATCGGATATGACAACTATGATTTCGATACGGGAAAAATATTTTATTATCTGTATTCCGAAAAAGAAATGAAAGTGCCGCTTAAGGTCGGAGATAAGGTGGTGTTCAGTGCGTCCATATCCTGGACTAATGAGGATTGGAGCGACTGGATAACAATCGAATCACCGAAGAAAATTGTTGAGATTTTAGAGGTTAATGACACCGACAACTATCTCAGAATTACAACTGATGTCGGCATATCGACCGATCCGCCGGACGAAAACCATACAGTTAGAGAATACCAGTACATCAATACATTTGTGCCTTTGGTTGACGAGTGCAAGGTGACAGCAAAAAAATCAAGCATTTCATTCGGCGGAACATCAAGCGGTGACGGCAGCTTTACAGGCTGCAGCGGTACAGCGAGCGGTGCATATTCGTTTGCGGTAAATACCGCAACGGCAAAAGGCAGATATGCGGCAGTTCTCGGAACATCGACCGCATACGGCGAGTACAGCTTTGCTGCAGGTTCATCAACCGCCGGCGGCGAAAAAGCGGCGGCTTTTAACGCAAGCCAAGCCTATACACCGTTTTCACTCTCTGCCGGAAACAATTCAAAGGTATATGCCCGTGCCTTAAAATGCACCGGTGTTAATTGGACGAGCAAAACTCTCACCATTGACCCCAAATTCAGCCTTACCGGGATAAAAAGCGGAGATACAATCATATTCAGATGCTTTAACAGTATCAACACTATCATATTTTCGACGCTGACCGTAAAATCGGCAAGCGGAAACACGATATATCTGACCGATGACGCAAGTGCCGGCGGTTCGGGGCAATATGCACATCAGCTGTTCCCGGACGGCATTATCTTTATACAAGGCAGTAATGCGTCTTATGCAACTTCGTCAATCGCCGGAGGGTACTGCGGCTTGGCAAGCGGAAAATACTCCTTTGCGGACGGTATGCACATTATCTCTGCAGCCGACAATGCTGTCACTTTCGGAAAATACGGTGTGAATACAGACAGCTGTTCTCTTGCTCTTGCAAACGGTACGGCAATCAAAACTCCTGGCCTTGCGTTTAAGGTGCTGTCGGACGGCAGTGTTCATGCGGATAAGGAATATACCTCGCCCTGTGCCGACTATGCGGAGTATTTCGAATGGGAGGACAAAAATCCCAATAACGAGGACAGAGCCGGATATTTTGTAAAGCTTAAAAACGGTAAAATTGTGCTGTGCGAGGACTTTGACACACCTCTCGGTATCGTTTCGGCAAATCCCGCCATTATCGGCGACAGCGGCGAAATGCACTGGCAAGGGAAATATATAACCGATGATTTCGGAAGAATACAATATCACGATGTAACCGTTCCGGCGGAAACGGACGAGGACGGAAACATTATGGTTGAAGAACATATCGAAACACAGCCGATATTAAATCCCGACTGGAATCCGTCACAGGAATATATTCCGAGGAAGAACAGAGCCGAATGGTCTGCGGTCGGAGTGTTGGGAAAACTTATCGTTTACGATGACGGCACACTCCAAAGCGGTGATATATGCCGGTGCGGAGCAAACGGCAAGGCGGTGAAATCGGTAAACAACGGCTATACCGTCCTCAAGCGAATATCCGATGATAAAGTTTTAATTTGGTTCAAGGGGTGATGTTATGCCAAAGGAAACAGCAAACCATAAATTCAAGAAACCGCTCTATTCGGATAATGCCGATATAGCGGTAATCAACGAGAACTTCGATGCGGTTGACGAACTTCTAACACCGAGCGTCTACGCATCAACCGCACCCGATTCATCTGCCGTAAAAGGCAAGCTGTCGGCAGTCATCGGCTGGCTTGCAAACAGGATAAAAGCTATAACCGGGCAAAACTCGTGGCAGTCAAATCCACCTGTCACGCTTGCCGAGTGTGCCAACCATATACAAAGCGGCACACATCAAAACGCAAGCGTGAACGCAAACGGTTTTATGAGCTATTCCGACAAGCAAAAGCTTGATAACGCAACTGCGGATTATACATCAAGCAGACTTATGATGCGAGATGCAAACGGCAGATCAAAGGTAAAAAATCCGAGCGGTGATTACGATATTGCAAACAAAGGCTATGTTGACTCAAACTTTGTAAAGAAAAATGCCGATACAACAATGACCGGCAAGCTTACGGCATATTCAAACACCGCATACACCACCAAACAAGTGCGAAACATTGTGCTGTGGACGAGCGGTTCAACTCCTCCGGCTACAAGCTATGGTGATGTCGTAATCAAAACATTTTGAGGTGAGCTATGGCAAATATAAATTTTAAGTATGACTATCCGTATATCGGCTACGGCGAGAAAGGCAGATTTTGTTATCAATGGTCGGAGTCGAGAACTACGCTCAATCGGTGTTATACCTATCCGCTTGTGTTTAATACCGCCGTTCCGGGTATGGAACATCTGACGATGGAGATTGAGATTGAAAACACAGGTTCGGGAACGGTTCTCGGCAGATCATGGGATTTATTTATCTACCGCCAAAACTACGGTTGGTATGAGGTTTGCTCGTTTACTCTGCCGGAGGACGGCAAGTACACGATTGATACCGACATCGGAAACTATACCGTAACGCAGATTGCGTGTGTTCCGTCCTCAAATCCCGGTTCGAGCAGAACATGGTCAACTTGGTACGGCATTACAAAGCTGACCTTGACGGAAAATATCACGCTCTCGGAATTTGATACCGATAAATATTTCTACGGTGTTTTTCCGAATAATTACGGAATTGAGAAACAGCCGTCCGAGGTGTTTGCGAATGTGGACGGAGCGCTCAAAAAAGCAACTGCCGTTTATGCAAACATTGACGGGACGATTACTCCCGTTCCCACCTTGCTTTCATCGGAAATAAAAACCGAAACGGAGCAAATGAAGTTATATAAATTCACACCAACCGCAGACGGAAACTATACAATTAAGGTCAAAAGAACAACGGGCGACCACGAAATACGGCTGTATGACAGTGATTTTAAGCCAATGACCGATTCATATTTTTATTCACAGAGTTTTGCGCTGACTGCAACCTCTGTTTTTTATATATCTGTCACGCATTACTATAGTGCAGACACAAGCGAAAGCACTCTGCAGATTTACAAGGAGGTTTGATTTTTTATGAAAACAACATGGAATACAATTCAATTTATATTTTCAGTCATAGGAGGTTGGCTCGGCTGGTTTTTGGGAGGGGTGGACGGCTTGATTTACGCTTTAATCGGGTTTACGGTTGCCGATTATATCACGGGACTTATGTGTGCGATTATAGATAAAAAGCTGTCAAGTGCGGTTGGCTTTAAGGGAATTTGCAAAAAGGTTCTCATATTTGCTTATGTCGGACTTGCCAATATTTTAGATGTTTACATCATTAAAACAGGTTCGGTTTTAAGAACGGCAACGCTGTTTTTCTATATATCAAACGAGGGTTTGTCGCTGTTGGAAAACTCGGCATATATCGGACTTCCCGTACCGGATAAGATTAAAAATGTACTGCATCAGCTGCATAACAGAGATGTAAAGGAGGACGAGGATAATGGAGATAAATAAAAAGCAGATTGCATATAACCGCACCGCACGGTCGCAAAAACCGATATACATCGTCATTCACGACACCGGGAACACCGGCAAGGGAGCAAACGCAAATGCACACTTTAACTATTTTAACGGCGGCAACAGAAATGCATCGGCAGACTTCTTCGTAGACGATACGCAAATTCTGCAAGTGAATGATTACAATAAATATTACACCTGGCACTGCGGTGATGGCAAGGGCAAATACGGCATTACCAACCGTAATTCGGTCGGAATTGAAATCTGTATAAACAGTGACGGGAACTACAATATTGCGTTTGAAAAGGCAATTCAACTCACAAAACATCTTATGAAAGAACTCAATATTCCGATTGAACAAGTTGTCCGTCATTATGACGCAAGCCGTAAAAATTGCCCGGCAAGTATGAGTAAAAACGGTTGGGCATTATGGAACACATTCAAACAGAAATTAACCAAAAACGAGGAGGATTTAACTATGTCACAGTATGATGAACTGAAAAAGGAAATATCGGCAGTCCGCACCGATGTGGACAAACTTAAAAACAAAATGGTCTATGCCTGGGTAGACGATAATATGCCCGATTGGGCAAAGCCTACCGTGACAAAGCTTATGCGAAAGGGTTATCTCAAGGGCGATGCCGAGGGTAAACTGAACCTTGATGATAATATGCTCCGCATACTGGTAATCAATGACCGTGCCGGGATTTACGGTGAATAACGGTTATTTAATGACCTGTGAGGATTTATTTCCTTGCAGGCTTTATTTTTTTGCTTAAAATACCCTATCAAAAACACTTCTTAATCTCCGTAAGGTGAAAGGAGTGCTTGTATGAATAATGAAAAAATAGACAAATTGCGTTTTCAAGGTTACGGTTATAAAAGAATCGCACATATTCTCGGGATGTCCGAAAATACGGTGAAATCATATTGCAGGAGACATCCGTTCGACAAAACAAAAAAAGTATGTCTGCAATGCGGAAACCCAATAGAAAACACTCCGCATAAGCGTGAGAAAAAATACTGTTCGGACAAATGCCGTCTTGAATGGTGGAATTCCAATAAGGAACTTGTAAACCGCCGGGCGTTTTACTCTTTTACCTGTGAAAATTGCGGGTGTAAATTTGAAAGTTACGGAAACAGTCATCGCCGTTATTGTTCCGTGAAGTGTTATGCCCTGGCTCGAAAAAGGCGGTGACACCTGATGAACGATAACCTATACACATCTGTTATGTTATATAAAACAACAATGGCGGCTGTTAAAAATATGCTGAAACAGAAACAAAAATCGCCCAAAAATACGGTTTGGAATTGTCGGTTATATATCGCTGAAATCTCTTGACTTTATGCTCTTTTAGAGGGAATATGTATACAAACAAAGTAAGGAGGCAGAAATGGATAGAACAGTTCAAAAAGTTCAATTTGAGGTTTCTCGGCAAATTGAGCTGATAAAAGTTGCCGCATACAGCAGGGTATCAAGCGGAAAAGATGCAATGCTACATTCGCTTTCGGCACAGGTAAGTTATTATTCAAACCTAATTCAAAACCACGATGGATGGCTGTATTGCGGAGTTTATGCCGATGAAGGTATATCGGGAACGAATACCAAGAAAAGAGACGGTTTCAATCAGATGATTGACGACGCCCTAAACGGTAAAATTGACCTCATAGTTACGAAGTCGGTCAGTCGATTTGCGAGAAATACCGTTGACAGCTTGGTGACCATTCGAGAACTGAAAGCAAAGGGTGTCGAGGTGTATTTTGAAAAAGAGAATATTTGGACGCTTGACAGCAAAGGTGAACTGCTCCTCACAATTATGTCATCACTGGCACAGGAAGAAAGCCGTTCAATATCGGAAAATATTACATGGGGCAAAAGAAAAAGCGCCGCCGACGGTAAGGTAAGCCTCGGATACAAGAATTTTCTCGGATACGATAAGGGTGATGGCGGCAGTCTTGTTATTAACCCCGAGCAAGCTGTTCTGGTTAAAAGAATATACAGAGAATTTATGCATGGAAAAACACCGTGTATGATTGCTCAAGAGTTGTCTGACGAAAACATACCCACTCCTTCCGGAAAATCATCTCACTGGCGTGTAAGCGTTATAAACAGTATCCTTACCAATGAAAAATATAAAGGTGCGGCACTTTTGCAAAAAACATTTACCGTTGATTATTTAAGCAAAAAAATGAAAACCAATGAGGGCGAAGTCCCGCAATACTATGTAGAAAACAGCCATGAAGCCATTATCCCTCCAAAAGAATGGGAGCAGGTTCAAAAGGAGTTTGTGCGGAGGAAAGCTATGGGACGAAAATACAGCGGAAACAGCATTTTTGCGACCAAGTTGATTTGCGAAGACTGCGGTGCGTTTTTCGGGCCTAAAGTTTGGAATTCAACGAGTGAAAAATATCGCAGAACAATTTGGCAATGTAACGATAAATTCAAAGGGGATCGCAAGTGCAAAACTCCCCATGTTACGGAGGAAAATATAAAAAAAGCATTTGTTAAAGCCTTTAATATTCTCTTTGACCGCAAGGACGAAATAATTGAGAATTGCAAACTTGTTGCATCACGCCTGACGGATTGCACCGAAATCGATGAGCAAATCGAAAAGCTTAAACAGGAACTTGAAATCATTGCCGAAATGACACGCAAATGCGTCAGCGAAAATGCGTCGGCACCTCATAATCAAGAAGAATACTTAAAACGCTATAATTCCTATGTCGAAAGATTTGAAGAAACAAGTAAAAAGTTGGCTGTGCTCGAAAATGACAAAACACTGAAAATTGCCCGTTGCGACTCATTCGAAAATTTTATAAACAGTTTCTCCGAAACCACAGGTCCGCTTCTTGCATTTGACGATGAACTTTGGCTTGCCATGGTTGATAAAGTTATTATAAAATCAGATGGAGTATTTAAATTTATTTTCAAAAACGAAACCGAAACAGAGGTTATGTCTAAAAAATAGAACAAACCAAAATATAATCGATTTTTTCAAAAATATAGACATAGGCTTTGAAAAATGCCCTGTTTTAGGGAAAAACAGCTCCTGCATTTGTTTGCAGGAGTTATTTTTATCAATATGTTAATCGGCATCATTTTTCGGAAAAAGCGAGTTTTGAACGCCTAAATTTGACTGCATTGCGGTTAAGCCGCCGATATCGTCACTTTCATAGGAAGCGGTATCCGCAAAATCCTCATCATCTATTACCTTAAAATCTTTTGAATAAAGCTTATTCATAAAAAGTTTATTCATGTTCCCCTTCTTTCTGCCGTTATATGCGATAATCATTGCCTCGGCAAGCCCCATAGAACCTGTTCTGCGTTCTTTTCCGTTGCGAATCAATGTTTTTGGAGAGACTCGTCCGAGTTTTTCACGGAACATTTTTTCGTCAAGAGCATCGTTATAGGTTACAATTAATTTTGTAACGGCATTAAACATAATTGCACAAAATGAACTGATTTCTCCTTCCCATGTTGCAATGATAAGCCGCAAAGTGCGATTAAGTACATGGTAACCGTATTTTTCATAAATTCCTTCAATTGTTGATATGGCACAAATAATTCCGGGAGCTTTCTTATTACCGATTTTAAGTCCGTAAGACTCCACGAGTTCCTTAATCATAAGCTGGTCACTGTTTCCCGCCTCTATTTTCGCATTGAATTTTTCATAAGGCACAAGATTTTTGACATGTTTCATCTGTTCGGAAAAAATCGAGGCTTCTTCCTCGTAAGATAAATCGTCATAAATCATACACCAGACAGGACAGTCGCGCGACCCGGAAACCAAAGCCACAATTTCGATTGTATGCTGTCCGTTAAACACATATTTTATCCCGTTTCTGCGGCTGACTTTTACCGGATTGATTTGATATACATCAAAATCCTCCGCTGTTCTGTCAATATGCGAATGAGAGAGTATTCTTTGATAGTCTTGGTTTGAAACAAGGTTCTTTATCGGAATCAGCTCAAAATGCACATTTGGCACATATTCTTTAAAATTTTCCATCATTTTTCCTCCTTAATCAGGGTCAGCATTATATCAACTTCATCTCTGAGAGATTGAAGAGCGGATTGGAGTTTCTCTCTCGCCGTTTGAGATATGATGCTTAAATCCGCATTTGTTTGAGTGCGTTTTATGGAGCTGTTCCATGTCGGAATGGTAAGCGTAAGTTCGGTAACCTCCGCATCGGGGTCAAAATCAGGCATATCCTTTATGCTTGGCCCCGACAGTATTTCATCATAAGCGTTATTCAGTAAATTTCTTGATTGATTATACTTAAAATAAGGATTTCTGCTTCGGTTAAGATGTTTATTGACTGTCTTGAGTTCTTTTTCGGTTAGTTCGGACATCTTTATTACATTTTTATGTGCTATTTTGTAGCGCCCGGATAAAATTTTAGGGACAAGTTCCGGCTCCTTTGAACCTATCACCTCAAGAGCTCTTGTATATTGCGCATATTTCAGCACCGTTCCCGGAGAAATATGGTTTTCTTCGCTGATACGCTGAGCGGTTTTATGCACGGAACGTTCCGAATACGGTTTAATCTCTGACCGACCTTGAACATAATCATCTTCATTGCCGTATTGATTGTTTCCGTTTGCATTCTTTCTTGAATTTATAATTTTCTCGGACTCATACTGCATACCGATAAGGAATTTTCTCGTTTCATCGGAAATATTTCTTCGCCCGAGTTGATTTGCACATATCCAGGCAATCGCATCTTCATCACTGTCAAACTTCATTTCGCAAATAGCATACTCAATATTGTGCTTGGTACAGATTTCATATCTGTTATGACCGTCTATTATATACCCGTTCCATGTAATTATAGGTTCACGGCATCCGTCCCTTAAAATATTTTCCTCAAGCTGAAGATATTCCTGCCTTCGAAGAGGACGGATTAAATTCTTGAATTCTTTTTTTATCTTTAATTGTCTGCTCATAACACGCCCCCTAAGATTCAACTCTTACAAGAGTTTTTAACGAAAAAACCGCCATGTTATGTGAATTCACAATTATACCGCTTAATTTATATGTGCAGGAGCGGTTAAGACTCCCGATAATATCAAAAAGTTTATTTACAAATGCCTTGCTGTATAATTCGAAACAATTATCTGCCGCCATGTATTGAGGTTTTATACGCTCCGCTTGATCGCCCGGAATCGAAACATTGACACCGCGTATTGCGACATGCTTGTTATTGGGATTTACAAGAAGCTGTATGTATTTAGGGTCTCCCATAAGATGAATCATGCTTTTATATATCCGTATTCTGCTTTTTTTCAAATCTACGGAAATAGCAACTGCCGAATTTAAATTCTCTGTCATATGGTTTCTCCTCCTGTTACACTTAATGGACTCTTTTGAATATTTGAACTCGTATCTTTGATGGAATACACTGCGTATCCGTCTACAATATCAATCTGCATTGATTGTTTATGTTCATTAAACGGAAGACCGAATTGATTCTGCCACTCTGTTGGGAAATGCGGTGTTCTTGATGTTTTTTGTTTTCCGTCGTCTGTCAATGTCCTTTGGTATATTTCCGTTGCTGTCAAATCAAATGCAAGCATATATTCTGCATTTGAGTGAATAATTTTTCCGAGCAGCTTATATCTGTAATTCGGATTCCATTCCATCATAGAAACTATTTTTGCAAAAAACAATCTGCATGTTATCGGTTTGGGTTTTCTCTTTCCTTTTGACATATAACTCCATTGAAATGAGTCCCTTGCGCTTTCAAGGCATGGTCTTAAAGCCAGTATTTTGTTTTGGCGGTTTATTAAAACCTGGGCATAATCATACTCGGCGAATTTCTTCAAGCAAGCGGTGTTCACATAGAATTTGCAATTGTTAAAAGTAACGGAAGGCTCCTGCATATGTGCAAAAAATTCTCTCCTCACAACTTGAAAACCGTTAAAGTCAAAATCTTCGCCCAATTCGATTATTTCATCATTCTCATTTAATACAGGTGTCGGAATTTCATTTTTAATGCCCTTTAAAATTGACCCTGCGTAAATATCGTTATTGTTTAATTCATTCATCATAGCAAACCTCCTGTGTGAAAAATTCACCTAATTCCTGTTTTATATATGTGCGAAGTTCATCGAAGTCAGTGACATTAATCTTATTTCCTGTGTCGGTCAACTGCCCTTCAAGACGCAGTTTCCAATCCGATTCACTTTGCGAGTTAAGTTCATTCCATGACCTTTCATGCAAATAATACTGTTTTCCGAAATTATTTGTCCATTCCTCGGGAATAGCCCGTATTCGTTTTCCATATGGTGTTAAAGGCTTATATATCGAATGATTTCCATCCGCATCTTCGGGATATTTATGAATAAGATGCGGTTTTAAAAATGCTTCCGAGTCTGCGGTATCGAATATATATGCGATTTCTTTGTTTTGTTCGTATACAGTTCCCACAATGCGATAACGATAATCGGTATTCCATCCGAAAAGCGAGTACAGCGTTTCATAAAAAGCAGTAATTGCAATATCCTTTGGTGCGTATGATTTCCCTGCATACTTTGAACAGACGACGCTGTGCTTGTTCTCCCGGTTTGTCGATCTGACGGCAAATTTACGTGTTATGGGATTTACAAGAAGTTCAACACGGTTGTTTTTTCCGAATTTTTTTGTGCAGACCGAGTTGATTTTTATTACTTTATCGCCGAATGTTACAGCCGGACAGCCCGCCGTGTTAAACAGTTCCGCTCTGGCAACCTCAAATCCCCGCATATCAAAATCACCGGCATCTACCTCCACCTCGACCTCGCCGCTGAATGATTCGTTAAGCAGAGGATTTTTGTCATCCTTATAGGCATGATGAGAAGCCTTGAGATAATCATCTTCTTTAAATCCCGCCCATTTGGGATTAATGATTACAAAACCTTTGAGTATCCCACTCTCTATCACACGCAATTCGGGCAAAAACGAACGATGACCGTATTTTGCGTTATCAAGCAAACGCTGTACCGCAATAAAATCGTCTCGCGATACAATTGCCTCATGATGGTTTTTATATCTGCTTCGCGGTCTCTGCCCGGTATTCTTTTTGGATTTATGGTCCCGAAAGTTCGGTGTGTAGGTTTTTCTTGTATAAACATCTCCGCAGTGGCGCTCATTTCTCAATATTTGAACAATTCCGCCCGACGTCCAGTTAATATTCCCCAAGTATGTTTTACGGCCGAGAGCAGTTAACGCATCTGCAATCTGCTTTGTTGAATAACCGTACAAATACATATAAAAGGCAAGCTTCACGGTAGGAGCTTCATCTTGATTTATAACAAGATTTCCTTCCGAATCATGTGTGTATCCCAACAGTTTCGGTGTGAGAGGTATTCCGTTGTCGAGTCTCATTCGCAATGATGTTTCCATGCTTCTGCTTCTGGTATGGGATTCTTCTTCCGCCATTGTCGCCTGAAACGACAGTGCCATCTGCGAATCATCGTTTAATGAAAATATCGATTCCGATTCAAAGAAAACACCGACCGGCGGGTTTAGTTCCGCAAGCTCCCGAACCATGCCGATTGTAATCATGACATTTCTCGCAAATCGTGATACGCTTTTTGTGACAATGAGATCGATTTTTCCGCTGCGACAGTCTGCTATCATATTATTAAACTCATCTCGATGTGCCAGCGATGTTCCGCTTATACCTTCATCTGCGTAAATTTTGACGAGAGTCCAATTCGGATGGCGGTTTACGAAATCCTCATAGTATATCTGTTGAAGTTCAAATGAGGTTGTCTGCCTTTGATCTCCTGTTGATACGCGAGCATATATTGCAACACGTTGATGAACATCGTTGTCATAGTAATCAGCCTGTTTTTCGGCGGGAATATATTCGTAGTTATCTTCATCGATTGCAGCGTGCATTCTTCGCCTCGTCCGTTCTTTCAAAGCTTCTTTCTGCATTCGTTTGGTTTTATCAATCATTATCCCTGCTCCTTTCCGCAATCAGCGCAACAGCCCGGGTTTCATCATCGGGAAGCGTTTCCCGACCGGGATAAGGCAGAAAGGATTCATCTCTTAAATCTTCTTTGTAATATGATGCAAGTGTGTATATATCCTCCGATATAAAATATATCCCTATCGGAGGTGTTTGCGTGGCCAGCAACCTTGCACAGAATGTTATTTCATACATCTTTTTTGATACATTAGATACTTTCTGAGTTAATATCAAATCTACTTTTCCGTTCATGGCATCATTAAGCAATCGGCTCCATTCCGGTGCGTTTTCCATATTCGGGGCCGACTGCCCTTCATCGATATAAAAATCCACCAATGTCCACTTGGGGCATAATGAGATTGTATCGGCAAATTGTTTTTTATGATAAGAAAGATAATCCTCGTACTTTGTTTGATTGAAATACCGTATGTATATGCCTATCTTAAATGGGGTTGAGGTATTTGGGTGTTCGTGTCGTATGGATTGAAGCCAGGACTTATGCTCGGCTATCTTAATGGCTTGCTCGGAATCATCTCCGAATGTCAGCGCAAACTGCGGTGTGGCAATTGCGGTTAATTTATCGAATACTTCAATTTCATTCATTGGCTGTACCTCCGGTATATAAATATCTATACGGGTATTTTATAGTCAATCGGATAAAATGTAAATAAACCCACAGTCAGGTTATGACTATGGGTTTAAAAAATCAAAAATATTTTTAACAAAATCAAAAAAAGAGCAAGATGAAAGTATCTCGCTCAATAATCTTCGCTATTTTTCTGTTGGTGAAGTGTGGTTTTTATTTGTCGAACTATGCTCAGTATGGATTCCATTTCGGCAGATGAACAATCCGCAAGCAAGTCCTCATATTCCTTTTGATAGATTTCGTTTACCGCAGGAACATCGGGTCTTAATATTGTATCGGATGAAACTTGAAGAGCTTCTATAATTTTAATAAATGTTGTAAGCCATATCTTGCTTTTTCCCAATTCTATGTCGCTCACATTGGATGTCGATATATGTGCGGCAAAGGCAAGATCGTTTTGTGTCATATTCTTTGATAATCGTATTTCACGGATTCGTTTTCCCACTTCCTGCAATTTTACAACATCGTCCAAATTTCTCACCTCACATATCTGATAAGATATATTTACAAATAATTTTATCATCACTTGACTATGTTGTGAACAGCTAAATGACGATGTTATAGCCATAGAGGTATAATTATAGTGTAAAAATTTTTTAGGAGGAATTATTATGACACTAAATTACACCATTATCGGTAAACGTATCAAGAAGGCTCGGAAAAAGATGAAGATTACGCAGGAAAAACTTGCGGAGCGTATCGATAAATGTCCGAGCTACATCAGCTATATTGAAACCGGCAGAAAAAAGCTCAGTTTGGAAACTCTGGTCAGTATAGCCAATGCACTTCAAGTTTCCGCCGATGAATTACTCTCGTTTAACATCGAATACAGAAACGAAGTCAAAGACGAATTCAGTTCTATTCTTGAAAATTGCAGTACATATGAAAAGAAGATAATATCGGACACGGCGAGAGCACTTAAACAATCGTTAACCGAAAGAGATTAATCCGAACTCCGATTTTGAGAGGCGGATTTCCGTTTTCGCTGCGTTAAAATACTCGGCAATCCTGACGCCTTGCAAAGATGACAAGCCGAAAGATATCGAAATTACGCTTTTTCAGGCGGGTTAGGATTGCTCTCTTTCGGTTAAAGGATGAACGCACATCAAGAACCTATTAATTCTATTATGTTTAAAATATAATTGCAATATTCCCACAGTCGGTTTCTGACTTACAGGATAGATATTTCATATTTTACCGTTGTCTATATTTTTGTAAAAATCGATTACATTTTTATCGAAATCAAGACTTTGCGGAATTATTATGGTATAATTTAAAACAGGAGGATTGACTTATGGTTTATTTTACAGGGGATATACACGGTAATCCTGCACGGGTGATAAAATTTGCCGAAAGGATGCGTTTGACGAATAAAGATATTATTGTTATTCTCGGTGATGTCGGTGCTAATTACTTTCGTGATATTCGTGACGATATGACAAAAAATAAATTAAACGATATAGGAGTACCCATTCTCTGTATTCACGGTAATCACGAAATCCGACCCGAAAACATCCCGTCTTACAAATCGGAAAGTTGGAAATGCGGAAAAGTTTGGTGTGAAGACAATTTTCCGAACCTAAAATTTGCAAAAGACGGAGAAATATATCTTATTGATGAAAAACGATACATTACAATAGGCGGTGCCTACAGTGTTGATAGATTTTACAGGCAGGCTCACGGTATCGGTTGGTGGGAAGATGAACAACCATCGGATAAAACAAAAGCTTATGTGGAAAAACAAATGACAGAGAACGAGTATGAAATAGTCTTGTCGCACACCTGCCCGTACAAGTATGTGCCTACCGATATGTTTCTGCCCGGCATTGATCAAGCAAAAGTTGATAACAGCACGGAAAAGTGGTTTGATAAAATAGAAGAACAATATCGGTATCAAAGTTGGCTTTGCGGTCACTGGCATATCGACAGGCAGGTCGATAAAATTCATTTTTTATATAACACATGGGAAACTGCCGATAATTTAGAACAGGAAAGGTGAGAAAAATGCGAGAATGTGAATATTTGCATCCGATTGATAAAATGGAGCGAATCAGCCGAGAAGATTTGTGTAAGCGGTTTGATGAAGTTCTTGACAAAGTTGATAAAGATGACATCGGTTATGTCATAACCGATGCCGGTAAAAAGGATATGGTACTGTGTCCCGCAAGATGGTTTTTGTTTCAATTGGATGATGATTTCGGTTGTGTAATAAACAGTGCGTTGCGTTACGCTATCGGCAGGCATACATATATGCCGGGCGTAGTATGTAATTTTGTACGCAAATATCTTGATATTCTTGATGCTAAAACAATTGAGGTAATGATTGAAGATATAACAACGGAGCTGAAATTCGGTATCGACCGGGAAGAATTATGGGTAGGCTTAAGAGATGAGCTTATTGACAGAAGAAAGGATATGTCATGAAATCAGAAATGGTAACATTAAATATAGAAACCGAATTATATAAAAAAGCTAAATTAATAATTGAAAAATACGGATATACCTTTGAGGAAGCAATCATATTGTTTTTTAAAGCTTGTATTGCCTGCGGTGGTTTCCCTTTTTCCATAGCAAAGGAAGATGGTGTTGAATATGAATGAAAAATTGTATGCTCCCCAAATTGATAATTTTATAGATTGGCTCGGCGACATAAATCGAGGCAGGTTTAATGATAATTGCACTTTTACGGAAATGTCATATAAGCTTATCGATAAATTCTTTGATTTACTCAAAAGAATATCACCCGTTTCGGAAAACGGATGCCGTGAATTGTGGTTCTGTGTTGAAAGAGGCACAATAGAGGATTTCGGCGATTATGAAGATCTGTATAAAACAGGTGAAATCGAAAGCTATGAAGGATTTGAACAACTGTGGAAAGACTTCTATCCGAAAGAGAAAAAATGGTATTATGTTGAAGCGGTGCATGATGAAGAAATTGATTATAAAGCCGTAATGCTTAATCACAAATTGGTAATAGTTGTTGATCCTCGTGCCGAAAAAGGATTTGAATACAATATTGATATTTTTGCTAATTGGCTTTATGAGGAAACCGAAAAATGCATAAAGCAGATGAACAACGGCACATACATGAATTTCATTCGTGCAAATCTTCCGTTTGAACACAGAACAGGCACAATAACTCAAAAAAATTTATGGAACATATATCCCGATTCAAAAAAAGAATTTTTTGAAGGATTATCGGATAAGGATATTGATGATTTTATAGCTGCCGTAACAAAACAGGAAGAAAAGCCCGAAAAAATCACCGGCAGACTTCATTCGATAACGGCCAATGATTTTTATGGATACTGCTCTATCGGTTACTCCGCTATGGGGTATGATATCGGTTCGATGACCCCCAAAGAACAGTATTTTCGATTTGCGGACGGACGAGATGGCGGACTTTCGGAAATTAACGAAAACTCATCGGAGGAGTTTGTGAAATGGCTTAACGGTTCCGAATGGCACGGATCGCACCCGTGGGAAGTATGCCGTGGCGGCAACTCGACTCATATCAGCCTATATGTTTACTGTGATAACTGCGGTTTTTATCTCGGTCTTGCCGGTTCTTCATACAGCAGGAGCACGGAAATAATTAAATTTTATTTGGCTCTTTTCCGCAGCGGAATTCCCGTTGTTATATACGACGGAAAGAAATTGACGGAGCGTGTTATGGGAACGGAGAAAATCGGTGTGGTTCCTCAAGGTATAACCCCAAAATACTGCCACAGTTATTTTCCGGGAGAAGATATTATTTCCTTTATAAACTTGCCGTATGAGAATACAGAAAAAGTTGCCCAAAAGTGTGTATGGCAGGATATTCGAGAAATAAAGCTGATTTCAAATGAGGGGTGAATGTTTGTGGCAAAAGTCTTTTTTACGGCGGATACACATTTTGGACACGAAAATGTTATCCGTTTTGACAACCGTCCGTTTAATTCGGTTGAAGATATGGACAGAGAAATGATAAAGCGTTGGAATAACAAGGTAGATAAAGGTGACATTGTATATGTACTCGGCGATATGATCTGGAAGTCAATGACGAACGATGCCGAACATCTTATAAAAAGTCTTAACGGTCAAATTATTCTGATTAAAGGAAATCATGACAGATTTATAGCTAATGCGAAAGCTAAAAAGGCGCTTGCGGAAATCAAGGATTATGATGACATCGTGGTAACGCTTGCTGACGGGAGCAAGCGAAGATGCGTTCTAAGTCATTATTTCATGCCGTTTTACAGTGCTCATCAATACAAAACCATATTGCTTCACGGACACTCGCATTGTTCTGAAGAATCGATAATAGAACTGGAAATAGCAAAAGACCTCAACAAACGAGGATTTCTTAATGAAATATATAATGTCGGCTGTATGCATTGGAGTTATGAGCCGGTCACTCTTGATGAAATACTTTCCGCAAAAAGGAGCTGTGATTAAAATGGGGATATTTACACCGACGGGCTATTCAAAAAAATACTGCTTACTTCATCCGTGGGAAGTTGCCGCACATAAAATGCGGGACATTCACTGTGCATGGCAGAGAGCTGTAAAAGGATACTGTTACAGAGATGTTTGGAATATCGATTATTGGTTTTTGCAGACGATGCCTAAAATGATAGATGACCTTATAAAGGTTCATCATGGGTATCCCGGTGAAATGACGGATAAAGAATGGGTTGAAACACTTAAAAAGATGTCAACGGCATTTAAAAACGCAAATGAAGAAACAACCGAGTTCATTAATCCTTATGAGGACGAATACTTTGAAAATGTGGATTTTAGTTTTGAAGACCAAAAACTCATTTGCGATGTGGATGAAGTTTTGGCTGACAAATATCATAACGAGGAGCAAAAGAAAATAGCGTTTATGCAGAAATCTCTTGACGAAGGAATGACGCTTTTTCATAAACATTTTCGAGGATTGTGGGATTAACTATGGATAGATATTTTTACACTGTTGAAGAAAATAACGGCAGAAGAATAATTCATCTGCTGGCTAATATTTTCCGCATCGCCGATGAAACACGGACTGCAAAATACAAATGTGCCGAATGGACATTTTTTTGTTTTGCAATAGATGAAGCGCAGCTGATGCTTGATACCGACACATTTTATGAATATGCAAATGAAAGAGTGAACTATCTCGGAGATTATACCGAAATTGAAGCCTTCAAACTTTGCAAAAACTACTTTAACGGACAATCCGGTGCGGAACTTCATATTTTGGATATTACCGACAAAACGCCCTGCGGCAACTATTGGTTTGATGCATAAAAAGATAAGGTTAATGGAGGTCACAAATGTTTCAAAGAATGTTAATGAGATGTTCCGACTTATGCGATAAGTTATCTGATTTTAAGATGAAACGGAAATATCACGATTACAGAGATGATGAATATAACTGCGATGAATTAAAGTTTATCTGGGGTGTAAAAAGTTGGGATGATATTTCATCCGACGAGGCTAACCTTTATACGATGAATGACTTGGACATTGTTTTTGACCGAAAAAGAAAGGAATATATACTCGGAATTGAAACGATTTATTCTTTCGCCGAAGGCAATAAAGGCGAGGTCGTATATTTAGAAAATCTGCTTGATAAATTCACCGAATTTGCAAAGGAAAATAACTGCTTGCCAAAAGATGGGGAACTTTGTTTATGTTCTGTGGAGAGTGCGCAGCCGTGGAGGGCTGCAACAATTTCAGAATTATACATAAGATTCAAAGTTTTTGTAAATGGTTATAAATCGGTCGTTGCACACAGAAATAATTAGCACTGCACCCCCTCCAAGGGTAAATGCACCCCTCGGTAAGATTTTTATTAAATATATGAGTCAACCCCGAATTTTGTGTAAACTCTTTACGAAACCTCCAAGATGATATA
>CAJKHT010000049.1 GCA_905199755.1 uncultured Eubacteriales bacterium
CCGCTTTTGGTGCTATTCTTTACAAGCTCCAAACTATTCTTTATCGCATCATCATATCCGAATACCGACAAAAACACAGACACTTCGGGATGCATATCCCCTATCCAAACCAGTCGGTCTCTTTTTACTCCGTCCCATATAAATTCATGAGTATTCAGTTGAACGGTATATGCACCTACTTTCCAAATCTCATTTAACAGCTCATCATTACATTCAAATGAGCCTTTATATTCAAGATTTCTTATGTCAGGTTCTGCCGCAATACTTTTAATTTTTATCCATCCGCTTATCGCCTCGATTTTTACAAATCTAAAGCCTGTATTTGCAAAACGATTAATACTTAAAGTATATATAGAGGTTTTGAAATCCCTTACCGCATGATCATTACAAGCATTTTTCTCACCTAAGCTGCTCAGTGCTTCCATAACGCTTTCACCGAAAGTAATTCTTATATCCGTGTCCTTGGGATGGTGCTCTGCTTCTTCCACAGCAATTACAATACCGCCCGAAATTTCCTTACCGAAATCAAGCAGAATATAGCCGCCACAGTTTATGGTCATGCAGTTATCAAAATCAAAATCCGGCTGAACGGCATTTCCGGCAAGCATCACTTCCGAATTTACCGTATTCTCTGTTGCTATAATTTTTGTTGGCTGCAAATATCTCATTTATTTTCACCTGTATTTTTCTTTATAAATTCTCCGTACCATCTTCCCGAATCCTTGATGATTCGTTTTTGCGTCACATAATCAACATAAATCAAACCAAACCGTTCGGAATATCCGAATGCCCATTCAAAATTGTCCAAAAGCGACCATTCAAAATATCCGGCAATATCCGCACCGTCCTGTGTCGCTCTCTCATATTCGGAAAGATGCCGTTTTAAAAAGTCAATACGCGGTGCATCGTGAACTGCGCCGTCCTCCGATACAAAGTCCAGGCTCGGCATACCGTTTTCCGATATAAAAAACGGTAGGTTGTAACGTTCATATAAAAACTTCGGTCCCCAATACAAACATTGTGGCGTAATCGGCCAACGCATTGAATTTTTGTTGTATCCCGGTGCTCTTTGTACACATTCCGGATTTCCGTTTTCATCGGCACGAATAATATTTCCCTGATAAATATTCTGACAGTAAAAATCAATCGGCTGATGAATCAGCTCCATATCCTCCTTTGTTACTTTCGGCATATACACTTCACATACCTTCAAACCGTCTTCCGGATATTTTCCAAAAATCACAGGATCACTCCACCACAGTATGCCGCTTATACAATCATCTACCGAATTGCAAGAAAACATATATTTTTTTGCCGCCTCAATATCAGCTGCTGTTTCCGTTTCCGGGCAGCCTGCCGTACCGGTCGGTGCATAACCGATCTTGATGGGTCTTTTTGCAGCTTTACGCATCTCTATAACCGCCATACCATGCGCTTTCATCACATTATGCGCCATTTGCAGCACATCGCGGTAACTGCATTTTAACCCCGGCGCATGATCGCCCCACAGGTATCCGCAGCCAATAAAGCACTGCGGCTCGTTAAAAGTGATAAAATGCGTCACTCTGTCCGAAAAAAGTTCAGTAACAACCCTTGCATAATCCGCAAACCATCTCACGCTCTCATCGTTCAGCCATCCTCCTCTTTTGTAAAGGTCATACGGATAGTCCCAGTGGAATAAAGTAATATACGGCTCAATACCGTTTGCAATCAATTCATCAATCAGAGCATTATAAAATGCCACACCTTTTTCGTTGATTACTCCCATTCCGGTCGGCATAATCCTTGTCCAGCTTACCGAAAAGCGATACGCCTTAATCCCGATCTCTTTCATCAGCTTAATATCTTCTTGAAAACGATGATAGTGATCGCAGGCAACATTCCCGTTATGGTTGTCAAAAACCTTTCCCGGCTGCTGCGAGAAAACATCCCAAACCGACATCCCTCTGCCATCTTCATTGTATGCGCCCTCTATCTGGTATGCCGCCGTCGCTGCGCCCCAGACAAAATCCTTTTTAAATCCCATTATATTCCTCCATATTTCATGCAACATAAACTGCTGCCATATTCCATATTTACCGCAAAAGGGTTGCTGTATGACACAACAACCCCTTATGATTTCAACTTATTCTTATCATTATGTCAACCTTTTACAGAACCCACGGTGATTCCCTTTACAAAATACTTTTGGAAGAACGGGAATACAAGCAAAAGCGGGCCCACAGCAACAACACACATTGCCATTCTTAGGTTCAGAGTAGGCATCTGGCTCTGACTTCCGCCGGATGCACTCGCTATCGCTGCTGCCGCAGAACTGTTCTGGAAGTTCACCTTATTAAGTATCTGCATAAGAAGATACTGTAATTTATACAATGACTGCCTATCAACATACAACAATGACTGGTACCAATCATTCCAGTATGCCAGTGCATAGAATAGTGCAATGGTTGCTATAACCGGTTTCGATATAGGCAGAACAATCGAAAAGAAGATTTTAACCTCCGATGCACCGTCAATTCTTGCCGACTCCATAATAGAGTCGGGAAGTCCTTGGAAAAAGCCTTTCATAAGCATTATATACCATGCATTTACAACCAGCGGAAAAATCAATGCCCATATCGTATTCTTCATGTGAAGCCACTGTGTTATCAGAATATACGTAGGAACAAGTCCGCCGTTAAACAGCATTGTAAAGAAGATATAGAAGCTTAAAATGTTTCTGTATCTGTAACTTTTACGCGAAATAACATATCCTGCACTTGCCGAAATTATAACACCTATTATTGTTCCTATGACAGTTGTCAAAAATGTAACCCAATAGGAATCCAAAATAGTTTTCGGGTTTGCCATAACTGCCTTATAGGCTTCAAGCGTCGGCACATGCGGTACAAGCCTATACCCTATTTTCTGAATTTCTCCCTCTGACTGAAACGAAGAACCGACTACCAGGAAAAATGCCAAAAAACATGACAATCCGAGGATAATGAGAATAATATGCGCAATAATCCGAAAGCATTGCTCATCGCGGTTTTTTATGATGTTTGATTTATTCTTTTTAATATCCGACATAATCTGCAACCTCCTTAAAACAATGCGCTGTCCGGCTCGACTTTTCTAACCAGCAGATTGGTTCCCAAAACAAGGAAGAAGCCTACCACTGCCTGAATAAATCCTGTTGTTGAACTCATCCCCACATTAGATACCTGGATAAGAGAACGATATACATATGTATCTATTATGTCCGTTGTCTCCTGAAGCAAAGGACTATGATTTGTAACATTATAGAATAAACCGAAATCTCCCCTCATCATATTGCCCATACTGAGTATCAGCATTACAATTATAATCGGCTTAATCAGCGGCAGCGAGATGCACCAAATTTGTTTAATCTTTGTTGCACCGTCAATCTTTGCCGCCTCAAAATAACTTGCATCAAGCCCGGTAAGCGCCGCCAGATAAACTACCGCAGTATATCCCATACCTTTCCATGTGTTCGTAATTGTCAGAATTACCGGCCAATACTTTGCTTCGTTATACCATATTATCGGTTCTTTGCCAAACATCTTGATAATATTGTTCAAAATTCCGTGATCATAATCAAGAATAGTATTTACAATATATGCCACAGCAACCCATGACAAAAAATATGGTATTAAAAGTGCTGTCTGATATACCTTCTGTGCCATATTTGTAAGTTCAAACAAAAACAGCGCAATGATAACCGAAAGAATTGTTCCTATCACCAAAAACACTACATTATACGCAATTGTATGTAATATTGCCGGCCATATCGTTCCTGTTTTAAATAAAAATTCAAAATTCTTGAGACCTACGAATGCGCTTCCGAAAACTCCCTTTGCCGGAGTATAATCCTGAAAAGGAAGAACAAGTCCATATAACGGTAAATAGCAAAATATAAATATCATTATAATTGCCGGCAGTGCAAGAAGAGTCATGGGGGCATTCTTTTTGAATGCCTCCCACTCCGAATGCTTACGTTTGGGCAGATTTTTGTTGATGTTTGCTTCAGATTTTTTCTTCATTTAATCAAATCCCTTTATAATTATTTCTTCTCCTGATACTGCTTATTGAGTTCGTCAATTACATTTTGTATTCCCGCCTGCTTACACTTTGCATTAAGCTCTGAAATATAACTGTCAAAATCATTCATCGCTCCGTATTGCAATACTTTTTCAGCAGATGTCCATATCTCACTCAATGCTGCCAATTCGCTTGTCATGGAAGAAGTGTCAAACTGAATATTACCCAGCTTACTGATTTCTGCTGTCTTATTTTTCTCCTGCATTTCATTCAGTGCTGCTGTTGAATTCCATGTGGAATCCCACTGATCAAATAACGGACCAATATAATTATGCCAGATTGTCCACGTTCTGTCAGCGCCCTCTTTCGGAATTACCGATGGGTTATCTGTCCCCTCGCCTGACTTATAAACATAATCAATATCCTTGATTCCATAAGCCAATGTGTTGGAGATGTACGGATTCTTCCAAATCTGGTTCAGAACTTTCATTGCAAGCTCAGGATATTTTGAATTCGCACTTATTGCCTGTCCAAGTCTAAACTCATTTGAACTTACTCTTGCATGAGATGGTATAAGCTTATCTATACAATCGTATCCGTATGCCGATTTTTCCTTTGAGCCATCGGCCGTTACCGCACCCGGATCTCTTACTACGGCATAATTTCCTGTTTTCTTTGCTTCCGCTTCATTTACCGTAAGCGCATCTTTCGGGAAATAGCCTTTTTTGTACCATTCGTTTCTGATTTTATAATCTTCTACGTTTCTTTCGTCATCCAAAAGATAGAAGAACTTCTCCTGTTCTTCATCAAACTCTACCAACGAACCGCCGCCCAATGACGCTGCGCTTGTTTCTCCCCAGTTGGGTGATACAATATCCAGCACCGGTGTAACTCCCGGTTCGTTATTCTTGATGGTTTCAAGATACGGCTCAAGATCTCTTAATGTTTTTACCTTTGTATAGTCAAAATTATATTTTTCAACAAGATCTTTTTTGAATACCCAGCCAATCTCTCCATAGATCTTAGACTGTGACGGAATCAGCTGAATCTTTCCGTCATAGGTTACATATTCCCAAGCACGCGGATCAACCTTTGCCTTAATATCCTGTCCGTATTTTTCAACCAGCTCTGTCAAATCCGCAAAAGTGCCTTTCGGAGCGTTTGTATCATAGGAAATTGCCGGATACCACGGGTTCGTCATCATAATATCAAAATTTTCTCCGGAATTAAGAACAACATTCATCTTTTCGGCATATGATGCATCGTCAATCAGTACAAGCTTGATTTTCGCTCCGCATTCCTTTTCAAAAGTCTTATTAACCTCTTCTTCAACAAGTTCCTGCGATGCCATATTGTCAATAGGCTTCGGCATATACCATGTCAAAGTCGGAACACCGTCTTTTTTTGTGCCGCAGCTTGCAAGGCAGCCTGTAATGGCTGCCGCTGCAAGTATAGCGGAAATTATTTTTTTAATATTTTGTTTCATAAATTTTGTCTCCCTAATATTATAGCTGATTTTCGTTATTATTTTCCTGCCACTGCTGCAATGATTGGGTCTGCTGCTGCAAAAATACGCTCTGCCATAACCTGCATACCGAGGTCTCCGGGATGATTCAGAACACCCTCGGTCACATTGTCAAGGAATACATCCGCGTCCTTATTTGCCAAACCGAGATATTTCTCATCTGTCAAATCACTCATATCAACACACGCCCAGTTGTTTTCCTCAGCCGCAGCTTTGATTGCTGACATAACATAATCTCTTGTCAGTGTTGTTATGCCTGCGATTACCTTGGCTTCACCGTCACGGTTAAAGAAGTTTACGATATTTGCGTAATAATCTTTATTAAACTCATATCCCGAAACAAAGCTTGAATCACCCTCGTTGTCGGCATTATTGATATTTGCACCAAAGGTGCAAAGAATGATGTCTGCGTCATAGCTTGCATATTTTGAATAAGCGCTCGGTGAGAACATATCGAAATTATAGAAATATCTTTCAAAATCCCACATAGAGCTAAATTCAAATTCTACATTATCATATTTCTCATTGACCTTTGCTTGCAGCTGATGATAATAATCCTTGTCAGCACCGGTTGCTGCCATTCCCCAATCGCCTGCCCAACCCAGCGAGCTGTTGGGTGCATGCTTTGTGATTGAGTTACCGAGCACCAATACTTTCACTGTTTTTTTTTAGGAACGGATACGCTTTCCGTCAGCGGAGCCATCGTACTCCAGGCAAATGCTTTTGCTGTGTAATTTCCATCAGCCGGAACATTATCGGATACGCTCATTTCACCGGTCATCGCACCGGCAGCCAGTGTCTTTTCTGCCTGCTTTACCGAAGTAAGCACGCCATCTTTGTAAATAGCCAAGAATAGCTTATTCTCTGTTGTCTGTTGTGTATTATTCCAAATACCGCCGCAAACCGCTGTGATTGTCTTTCCGTTCAGGCTGTCTGTAATCTTCGCTTCATTTGCTGTCTTGTAATTTTCAACAATCTCCAATGTCGGAACTACTGAATCCGGTTCTACGCTGCCCGATACATCAGTCGTAAACTTCATTGTGCTTACGGTAATCGCCGCATTTTCAGCATTTTCAATTCCGCTCATGGTCAGCGTATATCTTGTAAGCGGCTGAAGATTTTCAAAGTAAGCACGGAATGTATTTGTCTTTGACGAATTTACCTGAACATACCGAGCCGCAGCGCCATTCAGCATGATATTTTCTGCTTTAACCGTATCTCCGTCAATATCATACGGGAATACAAAGTCAACAACCTTGCTGTCTGCCGAAATTGTTGCGTAAGCCGAATAGCCCAGATCGCTGCCTGCTCCCATATATGCGATTGCTCCGATATATCCGTCGTCAACGCATCTTACATAATAGAAATCCATTCTTACCGGTAAAACTGCCGGTGCCTGACCGCCCGCAACAGCAATCTTAATGCAGTTGAAGTCTGTCTGTGAGGACCAATTCGTGATATTGTTTACCGGAATAACATACTCATGCAAACCGGCTTTTACATCAATCGCCGCCTGCGCCGTAACCGTTCCTGTAATACCGTTGGAGAAGTATATATCCACTCCGGTATCCTTTGTTGAATATACGCCGATCACAACAGATGAAACATCATTGGATTGAACCTGATTTGCAAAATTCAAGTATGCATTCGGCCACTGCGTTGAGCCTGACGGGTACAGAACGCCAATATTTCCGGCATATTCATTATAGCGATAACCTACGCTTGACCACCAACAAACATCATTGCCATCATTCAGTGCACCCCAGTAATTACCGTTTGCATAATAAACACATTGCTGATCATAACTGTCGGTTGAAACCGGCTTATCAGAATTCAATGCATCAGTGCCGTTCCATGCTGCAATAATGCCATTCTGAATGTCAACTTTCTTCATTGCAGGTGTTACCGGCTCTGCTACGGGCGCTACTGTCCGGGTTGAGAATGTATAAGTTCCCGAAATTTCTTCGCCGTTTGAACCGGTGATTCCGTCAAAGCTTACCGTATAAGTTCTGTTGTTCTTCAGCGTTCCGAGATCAACTCTGATTCTGTCTGTAACATTGCTGTTTGTCATAATCTGCTTTACCGGTTCGCCGTTGATTGTGATTGCCGATGTTGTAACCGTGTTAAAATTCAATGCATACGGGAACAGGAAATCAACTGTGCTGTTTGCTTTGTCATAATCTTTCGCACCGTCTTGTACCTTTGTTCCGTTTGTTTCTGCGTCTTTCATCAGTCCTTTATACTGATCATTTACAAATTTGATATATGAAAACTTGAGCACCGTTTCCGGCTCCGACTGACCTGCTGTGTTATAAAAACGTATATAATCATATTCGGTAACCGAATCATTGTTCCAGTTTGCACATATATTTGTATCATTTACATCGATCACATATTCGTGATATCCGCTCTTGACGTTCAGCACAGCCAATCTGTCATTATTACCGCCGATATACTCATCAGCCGCTTCATTTGTCGGATACATATTGATCGTTGCATCCTTTGTTGAATACAGACCGATTACGATATTTTTAACATCAGCAGCCTTGAATGATGTTGCCGGATGATAGTAGAAATTCGGCCATTGCTGTGATCCGGCAGGCAACAGAATACCTACTGCCTGTGCGTCACCATCGTATGCATAGCCGGGGCTTGCCCAGTTTGTAACATCGCCGCCATTTTGATTCTTAAGCTTCATTCCCCACCAGCTGCCATCCGCAAAGTTTACGGCACGCTGCTGATATGCTGTCATGTCCGCGGTATCAACCGGTGTTGCCGAACCGTCCCAGCTGCTTACTGCTCCGGTATTATCGGTTGACGGCGTATACATTTCTATGCTGTCTCTTACCTGCGGGCCGGGTGTCGGCGTCGGCTTTACAACCGCTTCTGAAGTAGTGAATGTAAGTGTATCGGTAATTTCAGTACCATCCTCATACTTCATGCCGTTGAAGCTTACCGTATATTTTGTTGTATTCTCCAACGCACCCAGATTGACGCGGATTGAATCGCTGCTTAATTCATTATTCATAACCCATTCTGCGTCTTGTCCGTTTACCTGAACTGTCACAGTGCTTACTGTGGACATATCCAAGTCACCGTCAAAAACAAAATCGGCAATATTATTTTCAGCATTATAATCCGTGCTTCCGTCGGCAACTTCTTCACCGCTTACAGCTTGTGATATATCGCCGTCAAAATCACCGTTTACAAACTTCATGTAAGCAAATTCAAGGTCGGTTGCTTCACACTTGTCTCCTGTTTCATCATAGAAATGGAAATAATCATATTTCGGAGTCTCCGAATTATTCCAACGTGAGTAAAATTCCGAGGTTTTGCTTCCGACATCAATCAGATACTCATGGAATCCCTGTTTCAGATTCAGATCAATCAGATAATTGTTGTTTGAAAGATACTCATTGGATGCTTCCCATGTCGGATACAGATTAATCTTAATATCCCGGCTTGAATACACCCCCAACACTATGTACTGTACATCCGCTGCAATAACATCCTCTGACGGATGATAATAAAAATGCGGCCATTGCTTTGCCGAAGCATAATCGGGAACCTTTACACCGACTGTTTTTCTTACGGCATCATAGTTATATCTCGGTGCTGCCCACCATGTAACGTCTTTATCGCCTTCTTTTTTTAGCTGTTCTCCCCACCAGCTGCCGTCTTCAAAGTATATACAACGCTGCTGATATTCCGTCGGAGCTGTTGTCTTACTTGCTAATTCCTGCGTTCCTGCCCAGCTGCTTTCCACACCGGACGGTTCCGCATTCGGAACATACATTGACACCGATGATGCAGCGCCTGCATTTACAATAGGCATTGCCGCTGAAATCATCGTCAAAGCTAAAATTGAACTTATAGCTTTACTTAAGAAATTTTTTTTCATCCTAAAACCCTCCGTTCATTTTTTTTACATATTCTTAAGCGTTTTCTAATCTATAATTAGTATAAATTACTTCAGCATTAATTTCAATAGTCATGATATTGGTTTTCCCGTCTTGATATTAGTTGTTTCAAAATTTTCTTTTATATATAACCACCAAAAAACACATCGTACAGAACGTTTTTCTCATACGATGTGTTATAATTTTATATATTTACCTTTTTACAGCTTCGCAAATCGGTTTTTGCAACACATTTTCCCAACAAAATGCACTTACTTCATATTTTCCGTCATCTTTCGGAACATTCACCGATACGCTGTATTCTGAGGAAGTATCCCTATTTAACGGTGATATATCCTCCTTTTTCACACTTTGTAAAATGCCGTCTTTATATAAAGCAATTATAATACTGCAGATTTTTTCGTCTTGACTGCCAAGTCCGCTGCACACAGCGCTTACCGTTTGCCCCGAAATATCAGTGTTCTCAGTTATTTCTTCACATCGGTCAGTTCCGTAGTTCTTTAAAAGCCTCAGTTTTACTTGTTCTGCATCACCCGTACTGAATACAAATTCCTCATTTACCGAATTGCCGTCAGCATTGCTTATACCTGAAAATCTGACGGTATATTTTGTATTGTCGGACAGTTTTCCGAGATTGACACGAATACGGTTTTCACTTGCCGTATCCTGTATAACCCATGCAGCATTCTTCCCGTTAACCGTCACCGATTGCTGAGTTACCGTATTCATATCCAAATCATCAAGAAATACAAAATCAATCACCGTATTTTCACAGTCATAATTTCTTATTCCGTCTGCGACAAACCTTCCGCGATAGTCAGTCTGGTTAAGAAAGCCTTTATAATCGTCTCCCGCAAAACACAGATACGAAAATCTCACCTCAGATCCCCGTTCCGCTGTTCCGTCAATATCATAGAAATGAAAATAGTCATATTCACCGCCATTATACCAGCCGTTTACACAACTTTTGTCATTAAGGCTTATAATATACTCATGATAACCGCTTTTCAGTTTGAATACAACGACATTATCCGCGCTGCCCTGTACATTTTCGTCAGACTTCCGATTCACAGGATACATATATATTTCCATATCACGGCTTGCATAAATTCCGGCAACTATATATGCGGTTTCCCATGATTTTACGGTATCCGACGGACGATAGTAAAAATGCGGCCAATGGTCGGCGTCCTCGGGAAGATTGATGCCGACAGTCTCGGTTTCCGAATCATATTGGTACATGGCGCTTGCCCACACCGATACATCTCCGTCTTTTTCCGTTTTCCAGCCCCACCAGCTGCCGTCTTCAAAGTATATACAGCGATTACTGTACTCCGAAAAATCAGGAGTATTAATCGGAGAATATTTACCGCTCCAGCTGTTTTTTACTCCGTCATGCTCGGAATACGGTATGTATGCTTCAATATTTTTTCTTTGAGTCTGCACCGTTGTAAACGTAAATGTTTCATCGACTGCCATGCCGTCAGCACTTTTCAGATTTTTAAAATGTACCGTATATTCCGTATTGTGATCAAGATTGCCTAAATCTACACGAAAACGGTCACTTTTGGTATTATCTGTTATAATATTTTTTACCGGAGAGCCGTTTAACGTAATAGTTGACCATGATACAGACTCTGAATCCAGTTCATACGAAAATACAAAATCCAGAATATTATTCTCCGTATCATATCCGATTATACCGTCTTTTACTTGTATGCCGCTAATTTCCGTGCCTTGCAAAGTCCCTTTATATTCGTCGTTTACAAACCTTATGTATGAAAATATGAGTGTTGCCGGTTTTTCCTTTTGTCCCGCCATATCATAAAATCTGAAGTAATCATACTCCGGCATATCACTGTTTATCCAATTCAGGCTGCGGTTTGTATCCTCAACATTTATAAAGTACTCATGATAACCTTTTTTTACGTTCAGTGCCACCAAACGGTTTTCCGCCCCCGATGCGTACTCATCCGCCGCCTCATAAGTCGGAAACATACAAAGATCCATATCACGGCTCGAATACAGTCCAATCACAATATATTTTACATCTGACGCCTTTATCGGCTTTGCGGGGTGATAATAGAAATTAGGCCATTGAGCAGCGGAATCCGGCAACAACACTTCAACGGTATGCCGATTATCATCATATTTATATCCGGGGCTTCCCCAGTTGCTTACATCGGCATTGTTTTCTCTTTTAAGTTGAAGTCCCCACCAGCTGCCGTCCTTAAACTTTATTACTCTTTGCAGATAATCTCCGGGTTTATATGTATCGGTCAGCGGAAGGGTTTTACCCTCCCAGCCGCTGACTATACCGGCATTTTCCGTATCAGGGATATATGCCTTAAAATCACTTTGAGCAGATACCGAAATAATACCGCAGCAAAGCAGTATGCTTACCGAAACAGCAGCCTCGCAAGCCTTCTTCAAAAGAGTTTTAAATACATTCATATAAATACTCCTTTATTGCTTTGCCGGTAAATTTTTCAGCACCTTTACAAAGTCAAGTCCGATTTGCATTGCTTCATCAAAATCATCTATTCCCGTCAATTCAATCCGCAATCCTTTTAGTGTCCCCAACCATGCCGGATTTGATGACATGTCTGCGGTATATGCCATATGAAGCGCATCATTTTTTTCCACGCTTACCTCAACACATTTATCTTCCGACCATGCCGGACTCTCTTTTGTTATAAAGTACACTTTTGCCAAAGTTGACGGAGTGGCATTCCTTATACAAAAACTTACCTTATCATAATTTGATGTATCTATACCCAGATTTGCCTCTTCCGTAACAAAAAACGGTTTCCTGTTTATAACATCGGCTGTCAGAACACCGCCGCTGATTTTTGCATTTGCCAAAGATTTGCTCATCGCCCAACCGTCACGCTTTGTATTTACATCGAAATTCCATACAATGCCCTCGCTTGTTTCGGTACGGCAATCAACACGCTTCGCAAGCTCCTCCTCAGTCATAGCGGTTTCATAGTCTCCGTATACTCTTATATAATCGAGCTGACACTCCGTACCTGCCTGATCTCCGCTATCAAGACGCATCCATGTCAGCTTGCCCGAAAATCCCGCAATTGCCGACACATCTATAACAACCTCCGAAACATCATCGGTTACAGGAACATTCTTCCACATCGAATGTTCTTCGCTTATACCGACAGCATTTGTTGTCTGATAGAATATCTGCATATTAAATGCTTTGCTCGTTTTTATACCGACAGATATGCATTTTACACCCGTAAGATCAGCGGACGGAATATTCATTGCAAACTGCGGGTCATCACCGGACACGGTATATGACGCCACTCCGTCACTCACGGTCAAGCCATCCATGTGCTTCGTATAGAGTATATTACCCAGGGTATCAAATTCCTCCGACCACAATTTCTTTCGCTCACTGTTATCACGTTCGAAGATATATTCGCTTGACTTATCCGTAAGCGAAAGCAATTTTGCGTTCGGGTCCCATATTGCATATTTTGAAAACATAGCAGCAAGCAATTCTGCATTTACCCACATTTTGCCGTCATCTATGTATGCCGTATTTCTTATTTTTTGATTGACACCGTTGATTGTAATATTGTCATCTCCGGGGACAAAAACGGTCATATCTTCACCATTTTTCACATATGTTTTTCCGGTCAAATTATCATAATATACCTGTCCGCGCCATTTCTCGGTAACACTTCGCAGCGGAAGCATCGGTATACCGTCTTTATCATATTGCACGTCATCATCACTTGTATATCCGTCCAGCCATACACTTATATCCTTACTGCGTGGAAGAGCCATAAATGCAATTGATTCTATATCAATTGCTTCCCCGGCAGTACTTCCTACAAACTGGAATTCCAGTTCCTCCAAAACTCCGCGCCAAAACTCCGTATATTCTCCTACCGGTATATATACATCGGAAAAGCCATCACTATCTGTCTTGTTACGATCCCATAAATATGTGTGAATCGTCCTGTTCTGCTGTGCCGTGTTCCAGTACTTCGTCTTAAAATCGGTTGAAATCTGATAAGCGCTGCTCTTATTCTTCATTCTTATCCGTATATGTGTAACAGCGGAAGTATCGACCCCTGCATCTGTCAGTTTAATTACCGCATTTCCGTCGGTAGAAAGTTTCCATACTCCGTTATCCACCGTCCCCGGCACGGTTGTCATCTCTTTCCACCCTAAATCCGATGAATTGTTAAATTCCCACAAATACTTACTTTTAGCGGTTTCGGCAGGAGTTTCCCCTACATTTTTTTCACGCACACGGGTTGTTCTTCCTGCCGGATAGAGATTATTGAATCTATCCTGCTGTTTCTCAGTCGGTGTTATGTCATTATGCGGAACATTGTCTTCCGGTTTCACATATACATCTCTGACTGCGTCAAGCATAGAGAAGCCGTACCCCGTACTGGGTGAAAAATAGTGACCTTCACCGTATTCGTTCCATGTTGCAAGATTCAGCATCGGAGTTTGCAATTTCGTTCCCTTTGTGAGAACCTGCTGTTTGCAAAGTTCCAAAGATTTCTTTACCATATCTCCATCCAGATCATAACCGACTGCATCATTCCATGCATAGTTATCAAAACCTTGCGATACGGTCGGCACATATGCCATATCATTATTATTTGCTATATCGGCATGCTTTGCATTTATTTCATTCGCCTGTTCCGGCCATCGGTTCATACTGTAATGGAAGAAACCGTCAGCTTTTATATTTTGTGCTTCATTAAGGGAATCTGTCCACTTTTCAAATTCCTCACCAAAGTGCATTATAAACATCGGTCTGCTTATATTTTCCTCTTCGCACATATCGCCCAATGTTTTGAAAACATAATTTGCATTTTCTCCGAACGCATTTCGGAACTGTTCCCATCCGAACATAAACACAACCGGTCTGCCGCCGTTTGTATAATATCTGTCATCTTTAAAATAGTATTCTATCATCTGCCGACCGACATCATTAAGCCATTTGTCCGCACCTGCCTTGTCAGTTGTCCATGTGCCCCAGTCTTTTGTCTCCATAAGCAGCGCATATTTCATTTGGTTTGAATATTTCGCCTTAAAGAACGGTGTACGCACCTTTTCCGATGCCAGTGCCCATTCGCCTCTTGCATACCAACATGGTGCAACATAGCTAATACCGTGCTCTACCCAGTATTTTATCTGCCAGTCCCAATGCTCAGGGCTGTCTTCATCATAAAATCCGTCAAGCGGACGGCGGAAATCGGAATCGTTTACCCAATCCCAGCCGAAATGTCCGCCTTCATTCCACAGTCCAAAGTACTGCATACCTATATCAACACCGTCACTCGAAACCTTTTGCGGCTCAGGTACATAGTCATCAATTTTTTCAATAGGATATATTTTTACTTCCGATAAATGGAAAGTTCCGCTGTTCTTTTCGCCCACAGCCTTAAATGTATCAACAGACTTTGCATTTGCCGCAAGCGGTGCATCGGACACTATTTTTTTATCTTCCAGATACAAATCAAAAGTTCCTGTCGAGAATTTTACATCTGCCCAAAATATATAGAACAAATCTTTTTTGTATTTGTCATAGAATTTTATGTTATTTCCCGATGCATCCTGATAATAAAATGAATTATTGTCAGCCGACAACTTTAGTACCGTATTTCCTTTTCCGCTCAGTTCAACATAAGTACTGTTGCATCCTTCCAGCTGGCGCAGATAGAATTCCGTTGTAAAATCTCTTGTTTTATTTTCAAAAGTTTTTGTAAGTTCTGTCCTTCCGGATTTCGAATCAACCGTTATTCCTCGCAGGGAATCAAAATATACCGATGCATCCGATGCATTTCCCGATGTATCTGTCGTCTTCATTTTCCAATCTGCCGGAAGTATGCTTCCGCTGCCTCTGCCAAAAGTTTCATCAATCCAGTAACCGCGCTTCAGGCTGAAATTTGTTCTTTCAAGAAGCAAAGTACCTGTACTTTTATTTCCCGTGGAAATATAGAAATTGTCCACATTACTCTCTAACAAATCCAGATTCCTTGCGTATCTTTTGTGATCTATATAGATATCAAGTTTCTTTGTATCAAGATTAATATGCGCATATACCAAATACGACACATCTTCCTTATACCTCATCAGTTCCTTTTTTCCGACAGGTGTTTGTGCCCATATCCACTGACCGTCATATCCCAAAAGAACAGCATTGTTTTCCCCGCTTCTGAGCGCGGTTGTTCCGTCGGTAATTCCGCCGCCAATACTGATTTCAAAGTACCAGTCAAGTTCTCCGTATGTTGCCGCTTCAAACTTTCTTTCACCCGTCACAGGAAGTTCGCTGCTCGTATCTCTGAATTCAAGAGCTTTATTATGTGAATCAATCGTATTCACCTCTCCGCCCATCTGCGCAAAATCCCATGCGGAAATTCTCAGTCTGCCGCCGTCATCAGCCAATTTCGAAGGCGAATATCCTATTTCATTGTAATATGTCTTGACTTCGCTGTCGTCATCTTTGATACTTGCTTTTGCGGTATCGGCTGCTCCTACCATGGGTGTAATAATTGACATTGCCGCAATCGCAGATATTATTCTTAAAACTATTTTTTTCAATTTATATACCTCCTGTATGCACACACCGCTCACTTATTGCTCATAAATAACAAGTAAATTTGGATACTCCCACTCCTGTGAAATAAATACCTTTGAACAGTTATCGCCGGCCGTTTTGTAGTCTATAATATCTCCTCCTGTTGCCCTTTCAACTGTTGTTTTTCCGTTTCTGCCGGGAGAAACCTTATACATAGACACAAAATCAGCAAGACTGAATGTCTCTATTTCATCTATTGTGGGGGAACCGTCCTTGGTAATATCCTTCCATGTTACATTTACATATCCTTTTTCCACCGAGTAGACCGTACCATATATATAATGATAATGTGCCCGTATAAACTGATATGCACTGCCTGCCGGAAAGAAGTTCTCGCTGTAATCGTAAATCATTGCAACTTCATTCGCCGTGTTCTCCGAATACTTAATTGCTACAATATCACCTGTTTCAACTTCATACTGCGGATTTTGAGATGTATCATACGGATACGGATTTGCCAAATCCTCTTCCATAAGAAAATCCTGTGACAAATACTTTGATCTGAACGAAATCCCCTTTGCAGGCTCCTGCTCATCGTCTAACGTATCCACCGCATCGGCAATTACCCCTATTGTTTCATCTCCGCCTCCGCCTTTTATATTTTTATCCTCGGTAAAGATAACTTTGGCATAGAATTGGCTTTCATCATCCGAATATGCCTGCATTGTAAACTCGGTATCATTCGGTATTTCAGAAACGTGTTTTACACGATAATCTTTCAAATCGTCTCCCGGGATTACAAAAATAAGAGTATCGGCGCCTGCATTGAATTTACCCGCAAAATTATGCATCTGGCTGAGGTAACGGGTTGTACCCGAATAAATAACGCGTAAGCTGTTTTCATCCTCGGAATTTTTCGGCAATGCCGTCATATCAAACGCGCTGTTGTATGATGTATCAATTTCGCTTATCTCATTTTTTGCGTTGAATTTGTATCGGATAATCTGTCTGATACTTTCGTTTTTATTCAAAAGTTTTACAACCTCTTCCGGTTTTTTACCCGATACCCCGTCTGTTTTAACTTTTTTTGCAAGCGGATAGATCACTGCTTTTCCGTTTGAATCAAATATTCTCATCATTGTAGCACTATATGTTTCATCCTCATAAGCCGTCAGGACATATCCGTAATTATATGCCGCATCCCCATCCGAAATGTTACATACCAAGCCCTCACTGTCAAGACTGAACACACCGCTTTTTCCTATGTATAAATCCGAACTGTTCTCTAATTTCTTAAAAAGCTTATATTTTACTCCGTCAATGTAAATTTCGCTGTCTGATCCGTTCTTTGATACACTTGTAATTTTTCCACGGACAGTTCTTGTGCTGTATATTATTTCCGCCTTTGAACCGCTCTCGTTTATTTTCACACGGATAACCGAATCTGACGGTATGTCATCAAAGCCTGCGGCAACACCATCCGCATTTTTTACCGTAATATCCTCATCTGCAATTTTTGAAAAATCAAGAATACTTCCGTTGGAGTTTTTATAATAAATTTTCTTATTTTCCGCATCAATGTAGCTCGTACAGTAAATATCATAACTGTCTATGACAACCACATCGTAACTGCTGTCATTACCATTGTTTATAAGTGTTATTTTTCCATACTCCGGGCACATATCCTCCTCCGTCAAATGTTCTGCCGGAGATCCGTTATAAATAATATAACAATCCTGAGCAAGAGTATATTTCTTTTCTTTATTTTCTTCCGTATATACGGTGTACACCTTGCCGCTGTAACCCGATATATCCGAATCGGCAAATTCTGCCTTATTGGTGTTTTTCTCTGTAATGCAAATTACTTTATCATCACTGTTTGCATAAAATTCAACAGAACAACCGATAAATTTGCTGCAATCAAAATCCACCGTATAGACCGTTTTGTCTATTGTAACAGTACCCTCTTTCTCAACACCGTTTTCAGTAATTGAAATATTCTGCGCTGCCGTTACAATTCCTTTATACTTCTCTGTGTCAAACTGACTCTTGAGCCAAGATGTATCACTGACTTCATAATCACCGTCACCGTTTTTCTTCATTATGCCGTCTGCAGTAAGAGCATTTACAACCAACTGAGAAAGCATAAAGTATGTAATCGGAGCATCATTGGCAACAGATATATCCTTTGTGAGGTTGATTTGCCGCGCACAGTCAACATATCCGTTCGGGTAACCGCCGTAAGTTTCCGCCAAGAAATCACATTTCAGTGCCATTACAATCACCTTTACCGCTTGGGCAAATGTAACATTATCATTCGGGCGAAAGCTTCCGTCATCATGTCCGATCATGTACCCCAGCTGATACATTCCGTATATTGGGTTTGTTTTATCCGGAACATCCGTAAATACTTTATCTGAAGCCGTAAACGAATCATCGTTATATCCCAAAAATCTCAATATAATTGCCGCAAAATCGCTTCGCGTTATTGTTGTTGCCGCTTTTCTTCCGCTTTCCATTATTCCCAGCCCGGTAAGCAGCATAGTATTTTCTTCAAATCGTTTCATATCGTTTTGTGTATATGTATCACTTGCATTTGCCGCCGGCACAACACACAACGATATTAAGAAAGTTACTATCAGTGTAACAGCAGATATTCGCTTTATATATCTCATTATAGGCTCATCCTTTCCATAACTCTGTTTATTATCACAGCAGCTTCTGCGCGTGTAAGTGTATTCTTCGGTCTGAATGAATTATCGGCATAACCCTCTATAATTCCCATTTCGGTAAGTGAGTTGACTGCATTTTTTGCATAATCCGATATCTCAGCATCGTCTGAAAAGTCGCTGTCATATTCACTGTCATCAGAGCATATTATTCTTGCCAGCATAACCGATGCATCCTGACGGCTGATTGCCTGTCCGACTCCGAAAACACCACCATAACCTTCAACTATTCCCGCTTCGAATGCAGCACTGATATATGTGCTGTACCATGCATCTGACGGTACATCCTCAAACTCGGCTTTTTTATTTGCGGAAAGTTTAAATACACCCGCAATCATCTTTACAAATTCTTCTCTGGTTATCTGCCTTGCCGGAACGTAATTACCGTTTTCTCCATTAACAACCGCTTTATGATATAAATTGTCTATTGCAGGTTTTGCCCATTCATACTCCATTAGATCATTGAATGTCTGTTTATTAATCTGATCCTGCTGTGTTTTATCATTATTTGAATCATTGTCCGGCTTAACGGTGGGTTTATTGTCCTGTTCTTTTTCGGAAGTAACTAGAGTAATTGGAGTAACTGGAGTGCCCGATATAATTGTTCCGCCGCCTCCGCCGCCTCCGGTCTTTGTCGGTTTCTTATCTTTGTCGTCCTTTTCGTTTGCTTTCTGAGTTTTTACGGCATTGTCGAATGCTGTTTTCAGTGCCGCAAATGAATCAAAGCTTTTTTCAGTCAGTTGCCTGTATGCAGCTGCCTGATCACTGAGAGCATTTACCTCAGTCAAATCTATTCCTATTAAATCCGCAGAAGTCTCCAATATGTCTCTTACGTCACCCCATGCAACCGCATGTGCAATAGATCTGAGAATAAGATTCTTTTCAAATGCATTCCTGACATCTTCAAAAGTTTCTATATTTTCCCTGCTCATATATTTTGCAATATCGACTTTTACCACATCCGATGCAGACTCATAATTTTTATAAGATGAAAGGTCTTTAAAATGAATGTACTCATCATATTTTTCTATCGCACCCAACCACTGCTCGTCTGTCATATACTTCACACGCACTCTGACTGCTTGTTCATTCATTTGTTCTTCCAGTTCTTCCTTGCTTTGAGCTGAATTTCCCAGCATACCCAAATAAAATTCCTCCAAATGTATATCATCATTAAGAAGTTCGGTATAGTGCTGCGCTGATAAACTTAGCAGTTCCAAATTATCTTCAAGTAATGATTCCAAAGCTTCGGCATCATTTCCCAGTCTCGCTGTATTGATTTTTTTCAATATCTGCTCTGCATAATCAGCTGTTACGTATACAACACGCTTTTTGAAGGTTCCGTTTAAACGCGAGCCTGAAAACGTTATATAATATACCGTAGGTGCTTCAAGTGCTGATGATATTGAAAATGAATGTGTGAACGTACCGTTCAGCTTAGCGCTTATTTTTTTTGAATAATCAACGTTTCCGTTTTCTGCGTTGACCGCCTGCACAGTCATATTGCCACTCTTGCCATACATATTACCGCTGATATTTATTTTTCCGTCTGCCGCATCAACACTGCATTCGAATTTTTCAAAACTTATTGAATCTATGCAGACAACACCATCTCCGTCGGACGGAACAAATCTTATCCCGCTTATATTTCCTTTCCAGCCGGTATTCGTTTCAGTGTCAATAATATATGTACCGTCCCCATCACTTATTGGAAATACATAACTGTTTTCCTCGGTATACTCCGCATTATTATCGGTTACAAAATAAAGTCTGCCCTCTGTTCCCGGTGTCTGATTTTTATATTTAATCTGAATCTGCGGTATTAAAGCTGCCTCCACCGAAAAACCGTCATCGGATGTAATGAATGATTGACTTCCCAAAACCCTTGCCCACAGTTCGCTTTGATATATCACAGCATCGGAAATACCATCACCGGAATTAAAACCGTATTTTAAGGCATTAAAATCATATACGCGCCTCGTCACATCTTCGGTATATGCATCGGTACCGTCCGCGCTCGGTACTGACGGATAAAAATCCTCCTGTTTACCGTCCGTATCGTATTCCGGCAAATCCGAGGTTTCTTGTTCACTATCTACATCATAGATTACATATGGTTTATTCTCATTAAATTCAGTCTCCTCCGGCAAATTTTCTCCGTAGCATATTCCTGAACTCCACATACTCAGCGCCATAACTACGCAAAAAAGTCTTTTCATAATATACTTCCTCCGCATCTAAACAATAGGTATAATTACTCATACTTTAATTTTACTTGAAAACATAGCTATTTTCAATAGTCTAAATCTTGTATTTTATGTCTTATGTTTATTTGTTTATTTACTGTGAAATGGTTTTGTTTTTGGTTTTATTGTCTGCATATTAGAACATAAGCATTCTGATTTATAATTTTTTCTTAAAAGTATAGACAATTTTTTTAAGTTATATTATAATAATAAATAATAATTAATT
>CAJKHT010000050.1 GCA_905199755.1 uncultured Eubacteriales bacterium
CAATGTATGCGGTGTTAAACTGCCTGTAACCGTTCGGCTTTAATGTTCCGAATATGTCACGGATAATTTGCTCTTGCCAGTCGATGAGTTCAAACGGTTTCCCCGCCCATGTACCCTTTGTGTGGCAAAGGCTTTCAATAAACATAACCGCATAATCGGCGGCATCTTTATCGTAAACCGATGTTTTTGCCTTAAATTTTGTCGGCTTGTACTTTTTTAGTTTTCTCAAAATCTCACCTCCGCACACGAAAAACAGCCGCATTTCTGCGACTGTCGGTAAATGTTTTTTACATACTTGCGTGAATTGTATTTAAAATTTTATCCTGTTCCGCAGTGTCAACACCGATACTTTCAAGTGCCTCCCGTGTTCCGCAATCGGGACATATCGGTGTTTGGTTGTCCGTTCTTGAAATTGCAGGTCTGCCCGTGTATGCTTTTCCGCACCTGGGGCATATGGATGTTCGTGTTATATTCTCTTTCATTTCAAACATTCCTTTCGGCTCCGTTTGTATGCACTGCGGAGCGTGGTAATATTAAATCCGAAATCTCTGTACCCCTCAAGGCAAGTCCACACATATTGGTTTGACGGAATACCTATCGGTCTGTCCTCGTGCATAATATACACATAAACCTTGCGGCTTCGCACCTTGCCCGTTTTAATGCCTTTAATCGGCAATGTAAATTCCTTTTTGTAGTAAAAGGCGGGATAACCCTCATAGCGGTCGAGTGCCGCCTCGTCCTCGGCTGTGGTTTCCCACGCTGTGACGGGAACGCTTGAACCGTCCTTTGGTTCAATGGTTAGATATGAACCCGTCTTACTGCCCTTAAAAAGCAGTTCGTAATTCGGAATAATCGCCGTTCCGATTATCCTTGCACTCGGACAGCGAAACCGCATTTGATAGACATTTAAGTTACTTCCGTAGGCAATGTAATATCTTTTATTCATAATGAAAACTCCTCTCGACTTGTTTTTCTACCACCATAAGACCGCCGTAGCGGTCAAGGCAGGTCTGCGACTATATCCTTCAAGCGGCTCTGCCGTTTCTGAATGCTGTGTCTCCCGAAAGTCTTTTTGTAAGAAGTTCCCTTGCGGTTTTGAATTCCTCACCGATAAATCCGAGTCTGAGTAACCAAGTTCTCATTGCGTACTTTGGGTTTTCATTCTGCTGTGGTTTCGGACTTGCGGTTTTAACCGTTTTTGCCATTTGCGAAAGGGCAAGGCAAAGCTGAATGTAGCTTTTAAGCTGTCCTGCGTGCAAGCCGTTTTGCTTGCCGTTTGAGGGTTCATCGAATTGGAAAAGTCTGAATTCAACCGTGCCTTTGGTAAAGGTTGCGTGGAGGTTCAGCTGATGGTAGCGGCTGTCGTTGTAATGCTGACTTCTGCCGTAGTTTGCTCCGTGGCTTGTGTACCAAATATCCGCCAAAGCCGACATCATTTTCGGTTTTTTTCTGTTGAGGTTTTTCAAAAAGATGGGGTCAACCGTTCTGCAGTATCTTGCGGTGCGTGAGCGGTCGATTGCAAGTGCGTTTATCAAAAGTTCCTCGTGGCTTGCCATAATGTTTGCAAGGTTTCTGAGTGTCTGCGGTATGTGTCCATTTGCACCGATGTGAATGTGAACTCCGCAGCCACAGCTTGCATCGCTTTTTGCACCCGCCTTGCGAAGTTTTCTGATAAGCTCCTGTAAAAGCTCCATATCTTCATATTTTAATATCGGTGTTACCATTTCGCATTTTTCGCTATCAATTCCCGCAATGCTCACATCTTTTTGAAATTTCCATTCCCGTCCTTGTTCGTCCCAAGCAGACCAAGTGCTGTATCCGTTTCGGTCTGCGGTGTCCGAAAACCGTCCCGTTCCGAAATATTCTGCGGCAAGCTTAGCCGCTTTGTCCCGTCTTATATTGTTCATCTCGACCTCAACTCCGATGGTCTGCTTTTTCATTTCCGTGATTTTATTTAATGTTTTGTCTGTCATGATAAATCCTCCTCAAACCCTTGTTCTGCAAGGCTTTTCTTTAATTTTGTTATACACATATTACCGTCTTTTCGAGGATATATCAATACGATTACTACCCAAAGATACACACATATATTTGTGTATATTCGGGCGTATTATGCTTAGATTTTCCTTATAACATCTTCGCCGTAAACCACATTCAAACCACAGCCGTTATCCCAATCAATCAGCAGACTTCCGATATCGTCTATACCTTTGACCGTGCCTTTTGTTCCGACAGGCGGTGCTTGCACATCGTCCATCTTCACAAGCTCCACACGGGTGCCGACAGGGTACAGCTTTTTGATTTCCGCAATCAGCATATTTTTATTGCCCTCCTTATCGGTTATCCATTTAGCGTTTTTCCAGCCGTCCAAAAATATAACCGCATCGGAAAAACCCGTGCGGTAATAATGGTCGACTGTTTCGCCGTCAAGCAGTGCATATGCGTTTTCGCATCTGTTTAACAGCTTTTTCTGCTCATCGGAGAGTGTTTTTCTTAAATTGTCCATGCAGGACTTAAATTTCAGATATGCGTCTTGGAGTTCTGTCGGCTCGGATTTTCCGTGCAGATTCAGCCGTCCCAAAACAAATTTACTGATTTCCTCGTTCATAATATCGTACCGCCTTTCTTTTGGTTAATTTGGTTAAGTACATATATTACTCAAATTCGAGGAAATATCAAGTTCTTTTTGAAATATAAATATTATTCTGCCATTTGCACAAAATCCGGCGCCAAATATATTTTTATCGGTATATTTCTGCGATGGCAGTTATCTATTACAAATTTTGTACCTCTTGATTTTCCGTCCCAAAACGCAAGCACGATATCTGCGTTTTCGATTATTGTAATATTTCTTTTAAGCGGTGCGCCCCGACCAAAGCGTTCATAGTCCGGCAAAAACTCCGTTAGCTTTAGTCCGTTACGGTTTGCATATTCTTTTGCAACGGTATCAACACCTCTTGCGCCGCCCGATACAATCTCTGTTGTACCAATCGGAATGAACCTTGATAAATCCACATTTGTTATATTTCTTGAACCTATAATAGCTGTTTTCATAAAATTACCTCATTTTTTATGCGTCAAACCTTCGTCATTTCTGCATTTCATTATACTACAATGATATAATTTAGTCAATACTTAGTCAGAGGTGAGTCAATTATGAAAGATAATCTTCCGCGTTACACGCTCAGAGTTTCTCAAGTTTTGCTTGATAAGCTTGCATATATTGCCGAATACGAAGGCAGAACCAAGAACAAGGAACTTGAACAGCTTATAAAAAAGCGCATTGCCGAATTTGAATCGGAACACGGCACAATAGAAACTCACTAAATACTTCGAAATTATTCGGAGTATTTTTTATTTTCCCTTGCGATTCCTGAAAGCACAAAGCATACGCATGGCAGCGCGACTCCGTTGCCCCACAATTTATACTCTGCCGAATCGGAATGCGGATTTCTAAGCCATTTTATAATCTGCTTATCAGACTTCGGCTTTTTGGATGTTCCCATTGCTTTTCGGTGTGTTTCAAACACATCTTTCCAAAACGCAATCTCCTCATCGGTGGGGTTTTCCGTTTCAAGGTTTTTACACCAACCGTCCGGAAAACCTTGCAGTCTTGCACATTCAGTGGGGGTGAGCCTGCGTACTATGTATTCGGCATTATCATCTGTATCATTTATCATCGGCGGGTCTTTATAATCGGTGGCAACGAGCGTATTTGCAAGTTCCTTTTCGGTATTTGTAAAAAACGATGCTTTTGAACTCGAATAGGTAGGTGCCGCAACAGCGCCCGGTCCTTTTGCCACCATAGTCGGCTGAACTTCTTGCTCAACCGCAAATGAATATTTCGCATTCTGTCCTTGATTGAAAGCGGCTCTGTCAATTCCGTATGCAACAGCGTGTTTATCGGTCGCATTGAGTGTAAACGATACATCTTCATTGATCCCGTTGCCTTGCGGACCGTTTTCATCCTTGCGGCCTATCATTGAGCCTTGAACACATACTGCCATGCCGCCTTGGTTACATGACGGATTTCCGCAGTTCGCGTCAAGGCATCGTGATGTGTCAGCCTCATAAAAACCGCTGTGCGGATTATCCGATTTCATGGAATTGCTGTCTTCGGAGCATATTCCGTATACAACCGCAACACCGCCCTGATTGGAATCCGGAGCATTGCCGCCGGTGTCGATTGTTCTTGCAACATCGGTTTCATAGCAATTCTGTCTTGCGTTTTTTGTGCCTTCCGAAGTAAACCGCACATCATAGCATTGCTCCACCACAAACGGCTGATTGTTTCCGCCTGTGCCGTAGGTCGCAATCACTGTAGGTGCAGTATCGAGCGGTCCATTAAATCTTGTATCCTGTCCGTGGTTTTCATAGACAGCCGCTGGAACAGTACCGGCTCGCAGTGTCGGAGACACTTCTTTTTCAAAACCTATCGACCTTGCTTTTGCCGAATGTTCCGTGCAAAATCCTGCTGATTCCATAACACAGGGCGGATGATGCGCCTCGGCACGGAGTGTTGCCGTCACATTTTCGGTAATATCTATCCGATTGCCGCCCTGGTCATTTAACACAATGCCGTTTCTGCCGATAGACACTCCACAATTAACGCCGAGTGTTGACGATACATCACCTGTCAGACAGCCGTTGTATCCGTCACAGCCTGTCGCTCCAATGCTGTTTTGAGTATCTTCGGCAGCTCTTTGCCACGGGAAGACGCCCTTCTTAAGATACCCAGGCACGCCCTCCGGCTCAAATAATATTTTTTCGGCACACCCGCCTCCAAAATCTGCGACAAGGTAGATGCGTTTTCTTCATTGGGGAACTCCCCAGTATTGAGCATCGAAAACCCGCCATGCGACTGAATAATCGTCTGCCATGATTTCTCCGGCATTCGGCCATTTCTCATATCGAGGAATATCAGCTTTGCCGTCTTTGATTTTTGCGATTTCTTCAAGCACGCATCCAAAGTCCTCGCCTTTGTTTGACGAGAACGCTCCGGGGACATTTTCCCACACGATGTATCTCGGATATTTTTCATTTGTCGCATACCTCATTTCCTTTATAATTCGTATCGCCTCATAAAAGAGGTTTGAACGGCTGCCGTCCAGTCCGGCTCTTTTGCCCGCAACCGACATATCCTGGCAGTTGTGAACAACTATGCCGTCCGCAATGTAGCTGTTATCGTCTTCAACGGTAAAGTTATACACGGTTTTAATTTGTTCGGTTTCTGTTATTGATTTTACGGGATACCAGCCGTGCAGATTATCCCTGTGCATACTGCGTTTTTTATTACACAGTTCAACAACATAATAATCCCTTTGATTTACGGTGCGGCCTTCAATTACGCACTTTGACTGGCTTTTTTGAAAAAATACTGCCGTCGAGTATCCGAGGGACTCGCCGAGCATTCTGATACCGAGTGCGAGCTTTTTGGATACGGTTGTAATTCTATGGCGGTTATTATGCTTGTATCCGTCGCTGTCGGAAATTCCGTTCAGCAAAGCTGTGCGATAATTTGCGGGCATCGAAAATACCCACGCCGGGATTTCTTTTCCGTAGGAATATTTGCCGAAATTCTCGCTTAACCAGTCGCACGGCAAACGGCCGTTACATTTTATTTTGCAGCAATTATCCTTTTCTTCGACGCTGTATCTGTCCGAAATACATGATACTGTGTCGATTAACTCCTGTAATTTATCCTTTGAATCACAAATTAATATCGTGGAAAATTTCTGCCCGAACGGTCTGCCCGGTCTTTGAGAGTCTCTGACCCAACCGTCTCCCAGCCATCTTCCGACAAAATAGAAAAACCGCTCCGACAGTTCCGGGAACGGTTTATATCTCTTGTTTGTTGTTTTCGGTATCGGAATGGGCAGACAGTCCGCCGAACACGGCGTTGCCCAATGCTTTCCGAGCATATCTTCCGCTTTTGTCCATTCGATTTTATTGTTTGAATACGAGTAAATCGGATGGTTCGGAGTACACTCCAAGCCGTAATAATTACCTTTCAAAACGACTGTCTTCCCTGATTTGCTGCCGACATCGGTTACTCGTTTCCAGCGCCCTTTATGCGTTAAAACAACATCGCCGATTTTAATGTTTTGAATTTCTGTATATCCTTTATCGGTCAGAATCAGCGTATCTGCCGGAAAACACGGACTTCCGAATGTGATAATATCCACAGGCTCAATTTCCGCACCGTTTAATTTTGTTATGTCGCCGTAATGCTTTACAAACGGCAGTCTTTTGGTTGTAACCCGTATGGGGAACGGTTCAATCTCGCTTGCCCACACGGGAGTAATTCCGCACAGCAAGCCGCCGAGCGGAAAACCACCCGAACCGTCAAACAGACTGCCCAGGGTTAAGTTATTCTTCATCAGCCGTCACCTCGGAATATTTTAAGCTTACACCATCCCTCATTACAGATACACCATCAGCTGTTCCGACCTGTTCGACGTATCTTTTTATGATTACATCGCAGAATTTTTCATCAAGCTCGATTGTTCTTGCAATTCTGTCGGTCTGCTCACAGGCAATGAGTGTGCTTCCGCTGCCGCCGAACGGATCGAGAACAATGCAGTTGCTCATAGATGAATTCATAATCGGATATGCAAGCAGGGGTATCGGTTTCATTGTGGGATGATCGCCGTTTTTCTTCGGTTTGTCAAATTCCCATATGGTCGATTCCTTTCTGCCCGTGTACCATTGGTGTTTGCCTTTCTTTTTCCAGCCGAACAAAATCGGTTCGTGCTGCCACTGATACGGCGAGCGTCCGAGTACAAGGCTCTGCTTTTTCCAAATGCAAGTACCGGAGAGATAGAACCCTGCATCCTTAAATGCCTTTCTGAAGTTCAGTCCTTCTGTATCTGCGTGGAAAACATAAATGCTTGCATCGTCTGCCATATGTTTTTCCGTATTTGAAAAAGCGTCAAAGAGGAAGGTGTAAAATTTCTCATCTTCCATATTATCGTTTTTAATCTTCCCGGCACTGCCCTCGTAGTTGACATTGTACGGCGGGTCGGTGATAACAAGATTAACTTTCTCACCACCGAGGAGTGTTTCGTATGTTTCCGGCTTTGTTGCGTCACCGCAAACAAGTCTGTGTCTGCCGAGCTGCCAGACATCTCCGAGTTTTGTGATTGTAGGATTCTGCAGCTCCGCAGTCACATCAAAATCATCATCTTTGACTTTATCTCCGATGGTGTCTTTGAACAAATCATCTATTTCGGCAGCGTCAAAGCCGGTGAGAGATACATCAAAATCTTCTGCCTGCAAATCCGTAATCAAAAGTGCAAGCTTGTCTTTATCCCATTCGCCGGAGATTTTATTGAGTGCTACATTCAGGGCTTTTTCCTTGTTTTCGTCCATTTCGACAACAACGCACTCAACCTCGGTTATGCCCATATCAATCAAAACCTTAAGCCTTTGATGACCGCCGACAACTCTGCCGGTTGTCTTGTTCCAAATAACCGGCTCAACATAGCCAAACTGCTCAATCGAACGTTTCAGCTTTTCATATTCCGCATCGCCGGGTTTTAAGTCCTTTCTGGGATTGTAGTCCGCCGGGAGCAGATTTTCCGTTTTCATTTTTTCGATTATCATACCAAACCCCACTCGGCAAATTTCTCAAAGCCACCGACCGACTTTATATACTCTCTTGCCGTTTCCACGATTTTTTCGTAAGGAATACCGTCTATGTATTCATCGCCGATTGCACAGCAAAGCTCCACAGTCTTTCCCGTTTCCTGCGCTTTAAGGAATGCGTAAATGTTCACACTCACATCGGCTTTTGATAAATCCTTGCCATGCAGACCGTCGCCGGTGACGGAGTCCGCCATATCACTGCCGAGTTTGCGGTTTGCGGCGCCGGTGTCAACATCCGTTCCGCCTGTCCAGTCACCGAGAGGGTTGATTTCGGCAGTGGGATAATATTTTTTGATTTTATCCGTACCCGCATTGCTTTGGCAGATGATGAGCCTTGCTCCGTCAATGATGTATTTTCCGTCAAATGGATAGGAATTGTATATATCCTTTGCAATTTGGGTCAGTGTTTTTTGCTCCTCGGTTACGGGCATACCCTTAAATATACCGTTATCACCGCATCTGATAATACCGTCCTGGTTCTTTGCAAGATGAGTGTCTTGCGGAGTGATAACAATATCGCATTTAAGGTTTGAACCACCGATTCAGTGTATTGCTTTCTCAACCATACATTTTTCAATCGGTGCGGAGGTTTCGATAATCACATGACACACGCCATGTCCGATTAAAACTTCAGCGGCAATTTGGGGATTGGTATCCGCGCTGTATGCAAGGTCAACTATCGCACCTGCAATTCTGTCCGCCACCTTATCGGGGTGGGAGGGATTTACTTTTTCAAACATAATTCATCGTCCTTTCCGAGCGGTCAAAAGCCGCTCCATTAAATCGTCCTGCGGATTTGCTCCGCCATATTCCACAGAGCAGTTTTCCTTTACAATCTGGTAAATCTGATACCACAGCTGATTGGACTGTTTCATATAGTCACGGCTGACCGAAACATACGGTGAGGTCATCGCACCGCCCGTTGTGGGGTGCTTTGCCAAAAATCCGAATGTGCTGATTGCCTCCTCGCACTGAATCCACCGTGCCACGCACATTGCGTACTGTTCCAAAAGCTGTGCGGTTACAAGCCTTTCACGGCCACGCTCTTTCAGCCACTGCCAGGTTTCTTTGTATATATCCTCGGCACATAAATCAATGCCGCCCTTTTGACGGGTTTTAAGATACTCCTTAACGGGCGACATATCCGAGCCTTCGAGTTCTGCCGTGTCGTTATCGAAATTTACAACGGTCAGCTTTCTGCCGCCGGGATTTCCGGCTGTCAGCTTATCTGTAAGTGCTTTTGATTTTCGCCCCGCACCGGCTCTTAAACCACCTCTGTTTGTACCGTCCTTTGCCATATCAAATTCACCTCATTTCTCTTTTGGGGTTATCCCCCTGTTTGATTTCGCTTTTTTGCGTACGAAGGGAGGTGCCCGTTCTTCTGTGATAGGCTCACAGAGATTCAGACCGCCCCTCATAATACTTTTTTGCCAAAATTTCTAAAAACACTTGACACCATATATGACATCGTGGTATAATGTAATTGCAAACAAAACCGATAGGAGCATATATAATGTCAAGATGGAATAAACTATTAGAGCGTATATGTTCTTTGTCCAAAGATATTCGTTTTGATGAGCTTAAGAAAATTCTTGAAAGCTATGGATATGAAATGAAAGGAACATCCGGCGGCAGTAGTCATTTTACTTTTAGAAAACCGGGATGTGCTCCAATCACTATTCCAAAGCATGAACCCATAAAAAAAGCGTATGTAATCTTGGTCAAAGAAATCATTGAGAGCGAGGAGGCAATGAACGATGAAAACAATTGATGAATACATGAAAATCCCTTATCGTATGGAGATTATAGAAGACACTGCCGAAGGCGGCTATGTTGCATCTTATCCCGACTTAAAAGGATGCATCACCTGCGGTCAAACAATTGAATCGGCCGCTGCGGCACTCGTTGACGCAAAGCGTGCATGGATTGAGGCGGCACTTGAAGATGGATACAATATTCCCATTCCCGAATCGGATGAATCCTACTCAGGTCAATTTAAGTTTCGTATGCCGAAATCACTGCACCGTCAGCTTGCGGAACACGCAAAGCTTGAGGGGATAAGCATGAATCAGTATTGTTTGTATTTACTGGCTTCAAACGATGCTACACACTTTTATTCAAAACATTCACCAAGCAATTAATACATCTTTCGAACCGTTCTTATCGAGCGGTTCTTTTGTTATGCCATCTGTCTCCGTCTTTTGCCGTTATTTCAGAGTGGCAAGCCTTGCACAGGCTCATAAGGTTATCATCATCGTGTGTTCCGCCACGGGACAGAGGAATGATGTGGTGAACCTCCTCGGTAGGTGTAAGCTTACCCTTCTTCAAACACATCTCACAAAGCGGATGATATGCAACATGCCTGTCACGGATTCGTTTCCATATTCGTCCGTATCTTTGACGCACCGCCGGATCACGGTCATATTTTTCGTATCGTTTATTCTCCTGCTTTTGATGCTCCGTACAGAACCTGCCATCCGTCAGTTTCGGACAGCCGGGATAGGAACACGGCCGTTTCGGTTTCTTCGGCATTTTTGTTTCACCTCGCTTTGGGCATAAGAAAAGCCCTCACAGGATTTCTCCTATGAAGGCTGTCTGTATACACATTTTTCATACTACCATTATACCACATTCCCATATGTATTCAAGTGGCTTTTAGTGGTCTGAATGTATTTTGTCATAAACCTTTCCGGCGCTCTCAAGCGCTCTGCCGTGCAGTCGGTGCAGCCATCTCAAATCATAAAACATCTCACTTGCAATCTTCTCCCACGAATGAAAGCACAGGTACCTCTTTTCAAGTATCATGCGAAGGTCTGTCTGCCCAACACCGGCTATAACCTGTGAAATTTCTTCTTTCAAATCAACAAGATTGTCTATATCTTTGTTAATTTCATATTGCAAATCAATAATCTTGTTAATGGTGTCCGCCATAGACGATGTACTTTTGCTCGATGAGTGCGGCATTCCCGTTATCACCGAGGTACACTTTGTTGCAAGCTCATTTAACGATTCAAGCTGCTCCAATTTTGACTGTATCCGCATATCCAAGTATCGTGCCTGTGATAAGTATTCCTTTACGCTCATTTTATTGTACCTCCGATTTCAGCTTTGATATTATTTGTTCACCGTCAATATTCGTAAGTTCCTTGAACCACTGCGAACGAAAGAATCGGCAACATTCCCGTTTTACACCTCTGTCATCGTGTTTTAATGCTTTTTTATAATCTTTTACCGCTTGAATAACAATTGCATTTGCAAGTAATTTATATCCGTTCATTTTTTTCCTCCGATCTGTGCTTTTACCGCATCTATTAAATCCGACTGCGTTTTTTCTTTGTTTTGAAGTGCTCTCATAATATGCTCGTCAATAGTGCCTTTGGTTATGATATGATGAATTATGACGACATCGGACTTTTGTCCCTGTCTCCACAATCTGGCGTTTGTCTGCCGGTACAGTTCCAAACTCCATGTAAGTCCGAACCATATGAGGGTTGACCCTCCGGTTTGAAGATTAAGTCCGTGTCCCGCAGATGCCGGGTGAATGATTCCGATAGAGATTTTGCCGCTGTTCCAGTCTGCTATATCTTTCGATGATTTAATTACACGAACATCAAACCGTTTTTGTATACGCTCAAAATCATGTTTGAACCAATATGCGACAAGCACCGGCTTGCCGTTTGCCTGTTCAATCAAATCTTCGAGTGCGTCAAGCTTGCAGCTGTGTATTTCTATGTATGTTTTATTCTCATCATATACGGCTCCGTTTGCCATTTGCGACAGTTTATTGCTGAGTGCTCCGGCATTTACCGCATCAATCTCTCTGTTTCCGACCGATAACACAAGGTCGGTTTTTAATGCTTTATACATTTTCATTTCTTTTTCCGAAAGATTAACGCTGACGGTATTCATTACGCAATCGGGCATTTTCAGATGTTCTGCCGCTTTCATGGAGATTGTAATATCCGATATTCTCTTGTATATTTCATCTTCCGCACCGTCTTTCGGTTTATATGAAAATATAACCTGTCCGTTACGCTTGTCGGGACGGAAAAACTCGTCTCTGTAATGCGTGATAAATCGTCCGAGCCGTTTTCCCATATCAAGCAGTTTGAATTCCGCCCATAAATCCATAAGCCCATTTGATGAGGGGGTACCCGTAAGACCTACCATACGCTTTATTACGGGACGAACTTTCATAAGACTCTTAAACCGTTTTGACCGATGACTCTTAAACGATGACAACTCATCTATTACCACCATATCAAAGTCAAACGGAAATCCGCTGTCTTCCACAAGCCACACCACATTTTCACGGTTTATTATATAGATATCGGCGGGAGTATTGAGAGCTGCCAGTCTTTCGGTTTCCGTTCCGATTACGATCGAGTATTTCAGATGTTTCAAATGCTCCCATTTTTCGATTTCGGCACTCCATGTATCTCTTGCCACTCGCAGCGGGGCAATCACAAGAACCTTTTGCACCTCAAATGTATCAAAGCAAAGGTTGTTTATTGCCGTAAGAGTAATAATCGTTTTCCCCAAACCCATATCAAGGAATATTGCCGCAGTTTTGTGGTTTTCTATAAATTCCGCAGCGTATTTCTGATAATTATGCGGTGTATATTTCATCGATTATTCCTCCGATCATATCAATATCATCTATGCAAAAAACCTTAAATCCAAGTCTTTGCAACTGCATTTTTCTGCGTTTTTGTATAGGCCGTAATTTTTTGCCCGGTGCTTTAAGTTCGGCAAATGCCATAATGCCGTTCGGCATAAGAATTATTCTGTCGGGAACACCGTCAAAGCCGGGTGATACGAATTTTAAGCAAAGACCGCCTTTATCTTTAACCGCATTTTTTAATTTATCTTCAATAATTTTTTCTCTCATTCTGAACTCCTTGTTTCTCGTTGATGTTGCCGAGGGGTTAAAAACTCTCTCGTGCGTGTGTATGCGTCAGCATTGCCGTTTCTCTGTATATATTTATTTTTTCTTATATATAAAGTTTTTCGGAAACATAGGAAACAACCGCACTGCAAGGCTGACCGCCCACGGCTTTGGAATGTTTTCTCAAAATGTTTCCGCTGCCCCGATAGGAAATATCGGAAACGGTTTTATTCGTTCTGTGTGTTTCCGTTCGGAACACGGACATATGTTTTTTGAATTCCGTAGCCCGGTATTCTGGTTTTGCCCGATGCGTTGCCCGAATAGCGTTCCCATCCGCCGAGCTTGTAAAGGATACCCTCTATTTCGTAAGAGTCGGCTTTTCTTATACTCTCACGAGGTTTTCCGAAACACTCACACCATATTTCCATAGTGCATACCTTATCACGAGTCTCTGTGCCGTGTTTTTTTACCTCACCGAACTCCGTGCCGTTAAGATAGTTTCTTCTCTCATACAAATCCATATCGACCCACTCGTCGGGAAGAAGGGTGTTTAGATATTCCTCGACAATACCTTCACGGTCGTCCGATTCCATTGCATCTCGCTGTTTTTCGTATGCCTGCATGGCAATTTCGCCTTTTAAGAACAGTTCCTCGCCACGCTTGTAATATTCCACAGTCTCCGCCCATATTTGGTCGACCTCGGTCAGCTCCCAAGGGTGGTATTTTCCCGTGCCGGTTATAGTTACGGGAAAAAATCTGCGATTTCCCGTAATATCACGCAGAAAACCGCTGTCGCTGTTTGTAGTGCCGACGATAATACAGCTCCTCGGATGACTTTCAACGGAAGAACCGTAAGCCTGGCGGTACTTGTCATCGGTTCTCGATACAAATGATTTAATGGTTTCGACATCAACTTTTTTCATACCGTTAAGCTCCGATATTTCAAGAATCCAATATCCCTGGAGTTTTTCGGATGCGGTTTTGTCTTTCATATCGGCTATGGACAGGGAATCCGAGAACCATTGTTTTCCGAGCTTTGCAAAAAGGGTGGACTTGCCGATACCTTGCTTGCCGCTTATCACGAGAATTGAATCGAACTTGATTCCGGGTTTGAATATTCTCGCAACCGCCGCCACAAGTGTTTTCCTTGTAACCGCACGAACATACTCGGTGTCATCGGCTCCGAGGTAGTCTATAAGCAAAGTATCAAGCCTTTCGATACCGTCCCATTTCAGCTCCGATAGGTATCCTTTTACAGGATGATACAGTCTGTCTGATGAGGCAACGGCAAGAAGTGCGTCTTTAAACTTGGCGGGAGACCATATCCCGTATATGCGTTCAAAATACATTTTGGCACAAGCCAGATCGGTATCGCTCCAGCCCGGCTTTACCTGTTTCCAAGGCAAAGTGCCGACAACATCAATCATATTTTTGAATTGATTGAATACGATGCATTTAAGATTTTCGTCATTTCGGATAATGGTACATATATTTGTCATCGTATCTTTTATTTTCCTGATTTATCAAGTTCCAAAGCGGTCTGCCAGTCATCGTTCGCAAAATCCTCGGAAGCCTGTGTCATTCTGTCTTCGGCGAACACGGTCCGTACTTTTTCATCCTTTAACGCAAAATCACACATTGCCTTATATGACGGAAGCTTGGACGGAGGAGTATTTCCGTTGCAATTATCGTCCATATCTCTGTACAGATGAAGTCTTACCAAATCAAATGCATTGAGAAGCCGTCCGCAGACAGGGTCTGTTGCATGGTGGCTGTATGCGAATTTATTGTCATATACAACCACACCTGCGGAGGAGTCGGCGGGGATATAGTCAAAACGACCGTTCATGGCACTCCGTGCATATATATCGGGAAGGAATTTTTCGATAGCATCTTCCACTGTATATGCTCGGCAAAAAGCTCCGACCGCACCGGGTTTGGTAAGCGGGTCTGACTGTGCCGCAACATTTCTTTTTACAACCTCCGATTGCCTCGATGAAACGGGATAGGTTTAAACATCACGCCAATCATCGTATTTGTTAAGATAAAAATCCGGGTCAAGCTCGACACCGTCTTTCGCATCGTAAAAGAAATCACCGTTTATTGATGTCGATGGGAAATACATAAGTCGGCACGGTTCGTATGTAGTATCGTCAAACATATCGATTCCGATTTCCTTTGCGACCATTATCGCAACCGCCGGGTATTCCTCTTCGGAAATATCGCGGGAAAGAGGAATAAGCAGTCGGAGTCTCGGATTTTCTTCGGTATGTTTATGCGTTGTATATACCAGGCATTTGAAATCATAGAGCATTTTTATGTTTTCCCAAACATCCCGGTCGGCATAGTCCATATCAAGTGTCAGCATACTGCGGCAGAGTACATTGCCGTTCTTTCGTCTGCCTTCACGCAAGTGTCCGCCCACAAATCCTCCGACATCTTTAATGTTATCCTGCTGACCTTTTTTCATTTTTCTGTATTCTTCAACCGTTTCGGTGGTGCGTTTTGTCCGGCTGACAATCTCGCACAAGTTTTCCCATGATATATCTTTGTTTTTCCATCGCTTGTCCATACGGCTGTTTCCGAACGCTATCTTCATCCTTGTACCTCCTCACAGTCTTCGGTAAAGTACCGAATTGTCTGTCTTTTCCGTTTCGCTTTTGCAATTTCAATCTTCATTCCGCTTGATATGTTTTCTCCGAACACCCAAAGCTCTGCACATTTTGTTAAAAGAGGGTTAATCAATAACCTTTTTGACCGAAAAAATAAAAACCACAGGAACATGGAAAGAATATGCCCTTTCAGAGGTTTTAACGGAAAGAAAAACATATTGTGAAAAGGACGGAACATACGAACACGCTACACTTTCAAAAGACGGTGTTTATGGCAAAACCGAACGTTATGACAGGGATTTCCTTGTCTCCTCAGATGATAAAAAATACAAAATAACCAAAGAGGGAGATCTGTGTTATAATCCTGCCAATTTAAAGTTTGGTGTTATATGCCTTAACACATATGGCGATGCGATATTTTCTCCAATTTATGTAACATTTGAAATTGCAACTAAATTTGACAAGCATTTTATTGCTGCTTGTGTTACAAGAAACGATTTTGTTAATGCTGCTCTCCGATTTCAGCAAGGAACAGTTTATGAAAGGATGGCGGTTTCACCTGAAGACTTACTGTCTATGAAAATTGAGTTGCCGGAAATGTCCGTTCAAAAGCATTTTTCAAATATTTTTCAAAAACTCGACTTGTTAATTGCAGTACACGAAAAACAATTTGAATCAATGGTTGCACAAAAGAGAACTTTGTTACAGCAGATGTTCATATAAACATCTGCTGTAATAGAGCTTGCTTGCTTTTGAGCAAGTTTGAGAGGATTCCTTCCTGTTTTTCAACATGAGATGATAAAGCATCCAATATCTCCGCAATTTGTATTTGTGTATTAAAATCAGGTAGTTCAATATGGATTGTGTTTATATCCTTTAAATAAGCACAATCCATAGTCCCTTTGGTTGTGATTGCCTTTATTTTTTTCATAAATATAGACGAAGTCATATAATAATACAAAAATGATACAGAAATATTATCTTTGGGTACAATTCCAAGAATGCCTTGTTTTGTTGCAATAGGAATTTTATTAATGGAACAAGCACCGATAGTTGCACCGTTTGAAAAAATCAAACTGTTTGCTGGGATAAGCCACGCACTTGATTTTTCAAGACCTCTTTGAGTTATGAAATTTTTAGCAGTTGTAACATATCTGCCTGACAAATCATCAATTTTGATAAATGGAATATCGCCTTTTTCATAATATTCCGCAATTGATGTTGATGGTGTGCCGCCTTCAGACGCAGTTTCATATATGTCTGAAAAAGTATATTTGCTTTTTTGTGATTTACGATATAACTCAAGAAACGCACCTCTTTTATACAACTTGAGGAAATCGATAAGTTGTTGCTGTTTCTTGATACGATCATCAAGAAGAGCAATCATCGAAGCAATTTTTTGCTGTTCTTTGTTTGCAGGATATCGGATTTTTGTTAGAGCAATATTTCCCTTGCTTATGGAGGTTACTTTGACGCCCTGCATAAATGGATATAACTGATTGTGGTAGCAATCGGAATTAATATAGTAACCAAGAAAGCGAGATTTAAAATTCAACCTCGGTCTACAAGCCATAGTATGTAATCCAGACACCACAGGAGTTTGAATGTTGAAAATTTCTGTTGCTTTACCCACAGTATCGTCTTCTGCTGTGTCAGCAATTATAACGTCGCCATTTTGTAAATATGATGTTTTACTTCCCAGCTTTGCCTTATCAGCAATATAAGGGAGTTCTTCTTTTGTGCAATCAACAACATCGCCAAACTTTGTCAAAATATCACCGTAATGAATATTTTTAATTTTGCCTTCATCTGTTAACTCGGCTCTTGAAAGAGTGTTATTTGATAAAAAATCAAATATTTCATTAAAGGAGCTTACATACCACTCCCCCTCAAACCCGGGAAATCTAAGCTTCGGAACATTGACCGCTTGATTATTACTTGAGGATTACATAGTGCTGATATACGCTTCCTGTATAATAATTATAGGAGGTGTCTGAAATGACAAAAAACACACAATTTAAAACTTTGGTTAACGGTTGGTTAAAAAATAAAAGACATATGATAACCCCGTCAACCTATGCAAACTTCGTACTTATTGCGGAGAACCATTTAATCCCGTACTTTGGGAAAAGGAAAATCGGCTCAATAACCGAATCCGATATTCAAAAGTACATACTTTACTTATATGAAGAAGGGAGACTTGATAATACAGGCGGGTTAACTGTAAAAACAATACGGGACATTATTCTTGTGTTTAGGCTTTCAATGGAATACGCTTACAAAGAAAAAGCAACCGAACTGCTTAATTGGGATTTAGTTGAATACCCAAAAGAAAATGGGACAAGCTGTGTAATTTCACTATCGAAAGAGGAAGAACAGGAATTGATACAATGCATATATATGCATATGAAACGAAAGACCGCAGGGATTTTGATAGCGTTATTTACTGGCGTTCGGATAGGAGAACTGTGCGGATTACAAATGAAAGATATTTCGCTTTCTGAAAATACAATATCGGTAAACCGAACGGTACAACGAATTTATGATAAACATAGCGGCAAAAGTTACATCAATGTCGGACCGCCCAAAACCAAATCGTCCGTAAGAACCATCCCAATACCGTCACTGCTTGCAAACATAATAAAAAAAATCTATACGGATAACCCAAATCATTATTTCTTAACAGGAAAAGCAAAACCTACAGAGCCGAGAACCTATCGGCAATTTTTTGAGAGATTTCTGAAAAAGCACAACCTTAAAAAAGTCAAGTTTCACGAAATAAGGCATACTTTTGCCGTTCGAGCAATAGAAATACCGGATTTTGATATAAAATCACTTTCGGAAATTCTCGGGCATAAAAATGTATCATTCACCTTAAATGTGTACGGTCGTGCAAACTTACAGCAAAAAATTAAATGTATGAATTTGTTGAATGATTTACTTTAAGACATCTTTGGCACAATGGCTTGACTAATTCTTGTCATTGTGCCAATTCACTCTAATTTGAATAATAAGTCAATGATAAACGGTATCGTCATATTTTATGAAATTTCAGCTCAGTGCTTTAAAAATATTTACTTTTAATGTTTTTTCTGATATAATTAATACTATTACTAAAGTCTTATTAAGTTATAGAGGAAGATAAAATGGATGCAAGAAAAGGAAACATATATGAAATTTTAAACGGAAACAAACAGTTTTTAATTCCGGTATATCAACGATTTTATAGTTGGGATATTGAGCAATGCCGGAGATTGTGGAATGACATTGTTATAATGCAAAAAGAAGGAAAACAAGGTCACTTTGTCGGTTCCATTGTGAATATAGCAGAACAAGCTATGCCCACCGGCGTTCAAAAGTATATGATTATAGACGGACAACAAAGAATGACTACGCTTTCGCTACTCTTATTGGCATTGCGGGATTATGGACTAAAACATCCGGAGGATCAAACCATAAATGCCAGACGAATTGACAATATGCTTTTGAAAAATGAATATGAATCGGGTGAAGAACGGTTTAAGCTTCTCTTAACAGAAGCCGATAAAGATGTCTTGATAGCTTTGGTTGAACAAAAACCGATTCAAGGTCACGATAACTCAAGGATTCGTATTAACTATAATTTTTTCAACAAACAAATCGAATCCAAAGAACTTTCGCCTGCAGAAATATATGAGTCGATCGGGAAACTACAAATTGTTAATATTACATTAGACCGTCAAATGGATGATGCACAAGCAATATTTGAGAGTTTGAATTCAACCGGGAAAGAATTAACTGAATCCGATCTTATTAGGAATTATGTTTTGATGGGCTTGGATGCAACTGAACAAACTTATGTATATGAACATTTATGGAGACCGATGGAGTTGCTGTTTGAGTATGATAAACAAGAATCAGTTATGGACAGATTTTTCCGTGATTATCTTACAATGAAGCAAACCAGAATCCCCAAAGTCGATTATGTTTATGAGGAATTTAAAAAATATCATTTAAATTGCGAATTTTCATCAATACGGGATTTATGTGCGGATTTGTATAATTTTGCGCAGTATTATACCGATATGGTTTTTGCACGAAGTGAAGATAATAAATTAAAAGACCTATATCAAGACATCAACTGTCTTAAAATGGAAGTATCATATCCATTTTTGCTAAAAGTGCACAACGACTATTCTTTGGGGATTATAGGGATTGACACTCTAATTGAAATAATAAATATGTGCGTAAGTTATGTGGTTAGAAGAAATATCTGCGACATACCAACAAATTCTCTTAACAAGACTTTTGCTACATTAAGAAATGAAATAAAAAATGATGATTATTTGAATTCTATAAAGGCATTTTTTATTTTGCGTGACGACTATAAGATTTTTCCGACAGATGAACGGTTTGCATCAGTATTTGCATCACGTGATATATATAATATGAGAGCAAGAAATTATATTTTACATCATCTTGAAATGTATAATAATAAAGGAAATGTTGTTGTCGAAAACTATACAATTGAACATATTATGCCTCAAAATCAAAATCTGTCTTCAGAATGGATTGCTATGTTAGGTGATAACTGGAAAGAAATTCAGAAGAATTATTTACATACTGTTGGAAACTTAACATTGACTGCATATAATTCTGAAATGAGCGATAAATCTTTTAATGAAAAAATGAATATGGAGGGCGGATTTAAGCAGAGTGCATTGCGGTTAAATAGTTATCTTGTTCTGCAAACTGAATGGAATGAGAATAAGATAAAAGAGCGTGCGAGAATACTTACTGAAATTGCTCTGAAAATATGGGCATACCCAAAATTAACAGCAGATGAGCTTTCGCCATATCTCGCAACTGATAATTATGATGGAGGGTACAGTATAGAAACATATAATACAAACGCATATACAATAACACTCTTTAATTCTCTCGACAAAAGAATAACAAATTTATCTCCCAGTGTGAAAAGAGAATATAAAAAATTATATGTTGCATATAAATTAGATACCAATTTTGCAGATATCGTTTTTCAAGAAAAACGTCTGCGTATTTCCATTAATATGAAGTTTGCCGATATAGTTGACAAATATGGCATTTGCAAAGACATCACCGGCATCGGACGTTGGGGAAATGGAGATGCTGAACTTTTCTTTGAACATTTAGATGAAATCGAAAAAGTTATGGATATAATTACGCAATCGTTTAATGCACATATGGATTAATAATTGCAATCATAAAAATTTAACGATTACCCATAAATTTAACGATTACTACAAAAACGAGCAGTGCCGTCAAGAAGCCGGTTCATTGATGGTACTGCTCATTTTATGTTCAGATACTCATAAAACCTCGCAAACACCGCATCACTGCGATATTTGCGAGGTTTCAAGGTAAAAGAAAAAGAGTAACTATTCTATCAAAATAGTCACTCTTATTTGGTGGGAGAGGGTGGATTCGAACCACCGAAGCTGAAAGCAGCAGATTTACAGTCTGTCCCCTTTGGCCACTCGGGAACTCTCCCATATATATGGGACAAGCATAACTTGTCCCTTTGGAGCTGGTAATAGGACTCGAACCTACGACCTGCTGATTACAAATCAGCTGCTCTACCAATTGAGCTATACCAGCATATTGAATGGTGGGAGTTACAGGGCTCGAACCTGTGACCCTCTGCTTGTAAGGCAGATGCTC
>CAJKHT010000051.1 GCA_905199755.1 uncultured Eubacteriales bacterium
AACCGCTGCATAAACCCTCTTCAAATCAGCCATTAAAGCCTTTATATCCTTGTATCACGATAGTCCGAGACATTTCCGAATCCGGCATTTATATTAAGGCTTGCAGGAGCTGCAATATATTTTTTCTTGCATTCCTCGCCGTTTTCATCTTTATACATATGCCAGCTGTTCCCGCCGTCTTCCTTTTCAAATACAGCCATTTCAACCGCATTTATATAAAAGCTATCATTATCGAGCTGAGGCAGCGAAAAGCTTATCCCTTTCCCGCTTGCAATATCTTTTGCCGCTTTTACCTCTCCGCTGTATGATATTTTCATAGTTTCTTCCGCCGCAAAGCTATGTGTGCAAAGCATAAGCGAACAACAGATACCCATACAGATAATTAATTTATTCACAATCGTTCCACCTCCTGATTTTTACATATTGGGTTTAATTACGGTTACAATATCGTCACCGTAATCACCGTTTTTATATTCCGATGCATTGCTCTTTGAGTCCTTTCCCTGACTTGAAATAATGACCAGACCGGGAAGTGATTCCGAATCCTCACCGGAATATGTGTATATATAAAACTTATACTTGCCGCCCCACGGATCCTGCTTTATTTTTGTATTCAGGCAAAAGCTCTTTTTATCCGCTGCAATCTCCGAAAGCTCAATATCGCAGGAAAGATACTTGCTGTTTAAAAGCTCAATAATTTCCGACACGACATTTTCATAATTTGAATCGGGTGCTATCTCAATTGAGTTATAATCTGTAAGATAACTCTTAAACGAATTTGCAAAATCACGCATTTCCGACTCGCATATATCTACTCTGCTATTTTGCCACAGCGCATTGACGCCCACAGCCGTACCGGTGATTAAAATGCCGGTGATTGCAACTACCGCAAGAATTTCAACAAGTGTAAAGCATTGTTTTCTTTTCATATTTTTCTCCATTTCTAAAAAGCACCTAATTACCTCTGTAATTCTGGTAATTTTCGTACACAACCTCGGCATTTTCGGTATCAATATACGCACTGACACTGCCGACACTTCTGTCAAGTTCCGAAAATGGTTTTCTTACCGCATAAAGATTAATTATCTTTATGTTAGCCAACACCTCACCGCCTCTGTATTTTGTTTTGACCGTCAGATAAATCGGATTGAGACGGCTTTTTCTATCGGCCGTTTTTTCCGCCGCATCCGAAATCAAAAAGTTATGTTCCACACACATCCTGCTGAGTTTAAAGCGGTCTTTATCCCCGAAGGTATTAACGGAAAACTCAATTGTTCCGTCAGTTATATAATCAAGATACCCCGATGCCGCAAGATAATCTTTGCTCTCATTTTCGATAATCCGAATCGGCACTGTATCCGACGTATCCGATGTTTTTATTTCATCAAGCAAATACGGAACATACCGCTCCTCAACCTCGTAACCGCCGTTTTCATTCCTTTGGTATGTCAAAACCAAATCACGATTGGACAAATAATTGAGAAATAGTCCGACCGCTGTGTCAACTCCGCTCTCTGCTATGTATCTGTCCTCTGTTCTTTTATACTCCGACTTTGCATTGTATTTTGATGTCGACGCAACAGACAGCACAGCCGCACCGCAGCAGACGATAACAAGTGCAAACATAACCGTAAAGCTCAGATTTCCTTTTTTCTTCATTTATTCCGCCTCCGAAACATAAGCGCATCTCGGCTTTATTGAAATAACAAACGGTCTTGTCTGCTGATTGACTTCAATTCCGTTTTTAAAGGTTTTAAATTCCGCCGTCAAAATACCGTTTCGGAAAGAAAATCCTCCTGAATGTGCGTCTGCATCAAAAAGCTTTTTATCGCGAAAAGCCAAGTATCCGACCGGATATGCATCAACAAGAGAATATTTCAGGTTATATCCGCCCTTGCCTCTTTCTTTGATTTCAAGCACTTTCCCTCCGTCAGATATTTTGATTGCTTCTGCCGACTGAATTTCTCTTGTCAGAAAATACACAGTCTCGTTTAAACTGCTTCTGTTCGTATTTTCGGTTTGTCCCGAATACAGCGTCCACGTAATGAGCGACACGGATGCAAGACCGATAACCGCCAGCATTGCAAATATCCCTGAAGACATCAGTGTTTCAATCAGAGTATACGCTCTTTTCTTTTTCAATTTAAAATCACCACCGTTGAAATTTTTGTATTCGGAATACTTCCGCCAATTTCAATTTTGAATAATCTTGCTTTTTTAGGTATTAACGCATCGGAAAACATACTGCTTTCCGGCTCTTTTACCGTATATGAGCCGTCTGCAAAAACCACAATTACTCCTATTCCGACTGCTGTAATCTTTATCTCCTTACCCTGTGAAAACTCATAGAGCTGAGGCAAAGTCCTCACCTCAGCTCTGAGTGTCTCAACTGTGCTTACATTGGATATAACCGCATTCATACTGACGTCTCGTTCAAATGTTGTTTTTAAATAGGCGGATGAAAACATCATTGCAGCTATACCGACAGCGCTTATAATCAGCAGTCCTGCAAGGCTTTCAACAAGTGTAAATGCTGATTTTTTCATGATTATTTCTTGTATGTAACCGTAGCTACATTAGAAGTGTCAATAGAAATTGATGCAGCCGAATCGCTTGTTGCAATCGGTGCGATTGATGACGACTCAATATTTGAGCTAAAGCCCGTTGTTGCGCTTTCAATCTGACCGTCAACAAAGGTTACAACCAAGGCATAATTGTCTGCATCCCCGCTAATCTTGCTGTCCTTGCCGTTTGAAATGAAGATAACAGCGCCATTGTTCGGATTTACACCGGTTCCCGACGGTTTTACAACCTGGATTGTGTACGGCTGATTCCACTGATCTTCCTTTGCGCTGTTTCCTGTCGAATCAAATTTTAATGCAGCGTCAAGATAAAGGTTGATTCCGTTTGTACCTGTAATTGCCGCAACGTCATCAAAATCAGCAAATCCCGCATTTTCACGAAGCAGCTGTTCTGCCGCAAGCTCAAAGCTTCTGAAATCTGTTTTTACGCCAGTTTCGCGCGCTTTGTCACCGGCAAAGTCAATTCTGGGGACCAATGTTACGAATAAAATTCCAATTACCGCTACAACAATCAGAATTTCAACAAGCGTAAAAGCTTTTTTCTTTCCTGCTGCCTTCTTGTTTTTCTGTGCATACTCTTCCATTCTCTTTTTGATTGAACTCATCATAATAATAAGTACCTCCGTTTTTTTGTTTTTATATATAAAAGCCCAAAGCACTGCAATAAAAAAACACCGCCTATTGCTTTCTTTGCGATGCTTTTGACTGATATATTAAGTTAAGTTTTTCTATAAAGCAAAAAAACTCAAAGACATATGCTTTGAGTTTACTTGCTGCCGATTAATTTTCGTATTTTATCATACGTCCAATTACGGCTTTTATAAATCTTAATTTCTTTATCCTTTAATGAAATAATAAGTTCTGCTTTATCTGTACTGTTATCTACAACATTTATCACATCACAAAACTTAAATAATTCCTTTAAATTTGCAAGTGATTTTACATATCTGCTCCGAATCTTATCTTCCGGGACATCGTGCCCGCCCTTTTTGACTCTCGACTTCACACGACTAACATTTATATTCGCATCGGACGTCAGGACAAATACGACTTCAATCCAATAACCATGCTTCTTTGCAGTTTTAAGTAACTCAATATTTCTGTGCGATGAGAGTACTGTTTCAAATGTAAAATCTCTTCCGCTTTTTACTGCTTCTTCTCGCAAATATGTTGCTTTTTGAGCAGCTTCCAAATCTGAGCAACCCTCATCTCTTTTTATGTCATCTGCGTTGATATATTCGCCTATAACATCAAATCCTCTTGTAACTGTTTATTTACCGGATCCATTCGGTCCTGCAAAAATCAAAACAGCCGGAGATATTTCCTGCATTAAAACTCCTCCATATCCGATAAATTAAAAATCGTTTGTATCGCGTTTATCAATAGCATTCTGTACTCGATTCATAAATTCATCATTTGACATATTATATATAGTTCTGTTTGCGTCATTCACGGAAATATCAAAAGGAATGCTTCGAGTTAAAACAACCTTTTTAAAAAACATATTTACCGCTGTGGATGCGTCAATGCCAAACTGTTCGAACAATTTTAATGCACCCTCTTTTGCTGACTTATCTACCGTTAAATTAATACGAGCTGTTGCCATAATTATTGCCTCCATTCATAATATGTACTACTTTACTATATTATATTATAAAGCGCTCATTTTGTCAACTATTATGCTCATATTTGTGCACATTATACACCCATATTATTAACCATTGAAAACATTGGTATAAAAATAGCGATTACAACCGTGCCGGCAAGCAATCCGACAACAACTATCAATGCAGGCTCAATAAGGCTCACAATTCTCTTCAGGCTGACATCAACTTCTTTTTCGTACTGTTCTGCAACCTTATCAAGCACTTCGGTTATATACCTTTATCACTTTCAATTCTCTTTCCGAACATAATTTGCAGCTCTCCATAGTACAGCTTTGACGAGATAACGCACACCATTAGATTACGCGCCGCAATCGCCGCTGCCAGATTTACCGCAACAGTTGTTTTTCCTGAGCCGTTTGCGCCCCAAACCGTTATTATTTTTGCGTTCATAAATATAACTTTAACTCCTTTCACAAAATCAAGTTTGACAGAAAATTGTTCAGATTGCCATCTTGCAGCGAGCGGTGCCGTACAGATGGTACTGCCCCGAGCAAAAGATGGTTAGATGAGCAATTTTATTCGAACTTTATGCACCCCGCCTCATAAATACCGCATGAACCTTGCCCGAATACTCGGCAAGAACAAGCTTTTCCGCCTGCGCCTTATCTACAATCAACGTGACATTTGCAGCGATTTTGTCTTCATCTTCGCCGACATCATCAATATTCTGCGCATCATCATTTTCTACACTGTAAACCTCAAGATTTTGAAGTTCATCAAAGCTGTTTACCTTATCATTTGCATAACCAATAATTGAGATAATATCTCCGGATTTCAAATAGTTTCCGACAGCTGCCGCAACTGAATTAAGAGATACCGTTACAAGCATTTTTCCGTCATTCATTACTCTGTCAAGTTCCTGACTTGCCGCGAAATCGGAAAGCTTTGATGAAAGTATCAAGTCATCGGACGCGAGATCGCAAGCTGCAAATTTGCCTGCAATATTCTCTTTTTCTTTTACTAAGCTATCCGGCAGTCCATATCCGCCCACCTCTTTTTCAACGAGCATTTCATCATTAATTTGCGTACCTGCCGAAATAGGCTCCCTCAGCTTGTATACCGTCACTGTGCCGTTTTTGCCTTTGTTTATTGACGGCAAAAACACAAATGCCATAACACCGGCTATCACAATGCAGGCAATGCCGACTGTAATCTTATTCTGAAATATCTTCACAATCACTTCTCATCCTTTCTGAACACCTCAAGTATATTTTCTCTGTAATCATCGTTACGATTATATATATTTCCATCAGGATACAGCTTTTTCACCTTATCACAATCTGACGGAACAATAAAAAGGTACGAATTATCAAACTGATTATGCCATGTATCGTTTAGAAAGAAAAAGTTGAGTTTTTCTATATTCCAATCGTCTGTAAAGCCTAAAACCAGTTTAATATCGCACCTTGTAAATTCTCCTACCGTCTGTGGTCCGTATGTATTATTCAGTTTAAAATTTTTTCCGTCCGGTTTGACCTCTATCGGTGTGCCGAAATCAATCACCGTAATATTATATTTTTTCTTGATTTCATCAATATCTATGTCATCTGCATAGCAGTCAATATTTTTTAATTTCATCATCAGCGCCGCTTCGGTTCCGAATAAATCAACAATAGCTGTCGAATAATTCTGCATTGCGAAATACCTTGCAAGATTATTGGTTGTCCACGTTGCTCCGGCGCCCCTTGCAGCATTCATAATTCCGACAGTATAGTGTCCCTGTGGCTGTGTAAATGAGTCTACCGCATATTCCGCCACCACAGACTTAGGACGTTTAGGTTTTTCATTTTTCTTTTCAGGCTTACACTCATCAATATCGCCATTAAATCCGCTTTCTTTCCTCTTCGTCTTAAAATCCTTGTGTGTAAGCTTGCCTTTTTTTACAACATCAACCAAAGAATCTACATCAAAGCCATCGTCATCAAAAATCAGATCAAGCTTTTGCTGTTTATACTCATTGATTTGACTTCTTAAAAACTGACCCGGTCCACCGCTAAGTACAAGAATTACCCTCAAATGCTCTTCAAAGCTCCTTAATTCTTTTATATAACCGGGCAGCACCTCTGTGTTCATCGCATTGGCATAAATAATAACCGCATCAACTTCTTTTTTATGAGCCTCAACGTACTCGGTAAGCTGCACAGATGTCACGCAATTATCTTCCAGAAAGAATATGTCATTCTGACCGAATACCTTTTTTAACACAGGCTGCAAATCTGTTTCTCCGAATAAAGTCAAAACACAAATCAATTGATCTCCACCTCCGCCAGATTTTCCATCGGATACAGCGCTTTATGTTCAAATGAATTTAAAAGCTTCAGCGAATATTCAAGCGCATTTTCAGTATCACGTCTGCTCCTTTTGAAAAAAGCGTGAAGCAACACAATGTTATCATCCGCTTTATAGTATATAATCCGAACCATTGTACCTGCCGCACGTATCCGAAGCTCATACAGCCGCTTATATCTGGCAACTGTAAAATGTTTCACATACGGTTCGCACAACGGATTGTTTTCGTTTGCAATAAATCTCATCATAAACTCATATTTGTGTCTTATTTTATAGTGAGAGCTGTTAATAAACTGCATTACCGGAATTTCTCCGGCATTGTTTTTGTAAACATATACACGCCTCAAAATTCAATCAGCCTTCTTTCCTGCATAAAAAAACAAAGCTTAATTTTTTAAAATCAAGCTCTGTTTTTCTCGTTGCACATTTTTTGATGATACCATTATATCACGGTTAAAGTGTATTAAAAATCCTTTGAGTGTGTAAAGTTAGTGTAAAATGTGTATATTTTCATACGTAATTCACCTTTCCTCTGATGTAATATAATATCATATAACTTACATCTTTATTATATCACATATTTTTTATTAAACCATCTTTTATCAGTAGCTGCTTAAGCTTAAGCTTCAACTTTACTTAGATATCGTCACAAGCCGTTCCGTTTCATTCCACTCAACATTAAAACCCAGTTCCTCACTTAAAAACCTCAACGGGACAAGAGTTTTATCATTGATAAGGCGTGCCGGGACATCCATGGTTTTTTGTATGCCATTTACAGTCGCAGCGGTATTGTCAATTGAAAAAGTAATTATTTCATTCTGTTTTTTTACTATTGCCGTTTGGGTTACGCTATCCCACTCAACATCAGCACCCATCTGTTCAAATAAAAATCTCATAGGCACAAGTGTTCTGTCGTTTTCTGTTGTAGGAGGTGTATCAAATGCTAAAACTTTATTGTTGTAAATTATTTTAATGCTATCGTTTAATGAAGTTTTTAGCAGACGATAATAGCTTTCGTTATCCTTTTCAAAATAGTAATATCCATCTGCTTCAAATAAGTAATCACCTATATCCTCCGGCATCTCAACTCCGTATATGCAATCTGTTGTTAAGAAATCCTTCTCTATACTTTCAACCATTTGTCTGCCATCTATCCAATCAACAGTTCTTTCGCCATAGACATTGCATATTTTATATAATTTCTTTGATTTGCTCTCCGTCCATATTCCTATAAATCCTTGATTTTCTCTTAATATTTCATATTTGTTATCACCTGTAATCAGGAACCTATCATCTGTGGTATATGGTTTATAATATATATTTCCATTTTGCAGTTCATAGCCATCATTAATGTATTTTAAGGCATCAGTTTCTGTCTTTTCCCAATTCACTCCTTCCGAAGATTTATAAATGGTAGAAATTTTTGAATTTGCTACATTCATATTTCCGTTATCAGAGATATATGTATCCAAAGATATGTAATATTCATTTCCAAGATAGCCGCGATACTTTATAAAACCATTTAACTCTATTTTTTTTATAATATTCAAATCAGCATCTAAAACATACATAGGAGAGTTTGTAAAACCGGGATATATTTTATTAATCGGAACTGTTTCTAAAAGAGTATCAACTATAAAATACAATCCTCCTGAATAGATTGGGTATGCAGAAATATCTATATCTGTCAATGTCATATAACGATTTCCATCTATTGAATATTTAACTACATCTCTTTCTTTACCATCAACCGTATCACGTCCTAACTCAAAATAGTAATTTCCAACTTTATCCTTTTTAACAGCAGAAACTGATGTCTTATTTACAACTTCCCATTCTGCCGCATAAGTATTGATACTATAACAGCTAAAAATTACAAACACCATAAATAAATAAATCTTTTTTTTCATACCATTCACATCCTTTATATTTTTATTCACACTTTAATTGATGTTGATATCCACCGGCATCAGCATTTGGTAATATCACCTCTAAAACAAGTTGTTTTGTTTCCCCACTGCTGATATCAATATCAAAAATATTTTTTTCTTTTCTTATTTCAAATTCCTCTGCCGTTTCATTATCCATATCATACAATTCACCAAGTTTTATTTTTCGTTTCCACCCATTATTGCCATCTTTATATGTTACTATGGCATGCGAGCCTGTTTTCATCTTATATGTGATTTTTTTGTTTGTCGTTGATGCATTTGTTATATCAATATATCCTTTTGCCACAAATAAACAAGTTCAATCATACTTGCGCCATCCATATTAAACTGCCGACTGTCCGATAAACATTACTCCTTACAAATTTTATATCCTATTTACATTATACCATATTTTTACTGTTTTTTCAATACGATTATTGATAATTCAATGATATGCACAAGTTTTAATTCATGTTTTTGTCATATTAACTGTATTATAAGAAATATTTATTATAAATCGAATAAAATGCTAATAGAAATGCTAATTGGTAGAAAAAAGCAGCAAAAATCAGTTGACTATTGCACAATTCTTTCTTAATTGACATTAATTGTTCCGACGTAAAAAAATCCCCGAAAACCGCATAAACGTTACGGTTTTCGGGGATTTGACTTTGGCAGGGGCAGAAGGACTTGAACCCTCGGCACGTGGTTTTGGAGAAACTGAAACCCACTGTCCGCAAATAAAGAAAACAAACCAAATGCCGAAAATTGACAGTCCGTTTCGCCGACATTTCGCCGACAGCGAGTTTTTGAAAGCCTTGCAAAATGCGAAAAATAACGGCTATGCCAATGGTCTTAAATACCACTTGATTATGGGTTACCGACAGTCGCTTTTGCCTTGTCAAAGATAAATGTTTCTATGGTTTCGGCAGCAGAGGTTTCAACCGATTTAAGTACATGACTGTATATATTCATCGTGGTTGAAAAGTCGCTGTGTCCTAACCTCATCTGTGCAACCTTTGGTGAAATGCCCTCTTTAGTATAATCGAACATCATTTTCTTTTATTGTTTTTATATAATGAAAATTTATAACAAATGATTTATGTACTCGACAAAACATCATATTTCCGAGCTGTTCATGAATTTCAGACAAAGATTTACATACTTTATATGTTTTTTCTTTTGTATAAATCCATATCCAATGGTCTTGACTTTCTAAGTATATTATGTCATCACAAAAAAGTCTGACTTTCGTCTTATTATCGGAAAATGCATATACATTGCGCTTTTCCAAAAGCTTTTTGCTCATATCATAAACAACAGTTTTTAATTCATCGACATCTATTGGCTTTAATAAAAATCTAAATGGAGAGCATTTAAAACTTTCTCGCATATACTCCGTATGACTTGTAACAAAAATTATAATAATATGTTCATCAAATTCTCGCATTATATTAGCGGTTTCTATTCCGTTAAGCTCATTCATTTCCATATCAAGAAACACAACATCATATCTTTCGACATTGTTTTTATATGCCTCTACAAGACTTTCACCGCTTTGATAAACATCACATTCTATTTTGACGCTACTGATTTCAAATAGATATTTTTCAAGGATATTGATGTGCTCTATATTATCATCACATATAGCGATATTAATTTTATCCATAATTTATGTCGTCCCTTTTCTCACAAAATATATCATAATTATATCATATTTTGAGAAAATAGTAAATGCCTATAACCTAAAATCAGCGTATTAACTATATATTTTTCAAAGAGTTGCCCAAAACATGTTTTCCACATCACCTAATCTAAAACATCATTTACAAAATCATGACAAAAGTTGAACACTTTTATGACCGAATTAATATATGCACTTAAGAAAAATACCTTTTGAGCTTTTATTTTGTTTAGTCACAGACGACAAAAGTCTATGTAGGAATTGTTTTCGGTGTACAGGTATATTCTACATGTTAACCATTTTAACTCCTTTGCGTTTTGTATAATCCATAGTATTCTTTGTACGTAACGCCGTATTATGTTTTTTCTTTTCAAGCACAATTTCAGCCACCATATATCTACGCCCGATGCCATACCTGTTATAAATGTTGTAAAACCATTTTCTATCGCTATATCAATAGCCTTTTCCAACAGAGGTTTTACCTCTGTTTCGGAAAGGCTTAATTTTTCGGGGCGATGTCCCGTAAAACAGCAGCAGTGTAATCGTTCTTCAGTTTCCACATAAAAACCTCTTTCTCCGTCAAATGTTTAATTACAACGATTTTTGGACAAAATAAAAAATCGTAAAACTGATAGTTATACGACTTATCCTTTATAGTATTCGATTTTACAAGCATTTTATGAATTTTGACGGCTTATTAAGACGGATTATACATTTTTCCGAGCCGATCCATTTCCTTTGCCTTATGCTCAGGCAGAGAGTGAGCATAGATATTCAGCGTGACTGTCGGAGAGGCGTGTCCGAGTATTTCAGAAAGCGTCTTTATATCCATTCCGATTTCCAACGCCCTTGTCGCAAATGTGTGTCGGGTTGTATGAAATTTAACATCACGGATACCGATTTCTTTTAATATTGCCTTGTATCTCCGTGCATAAACAGTCGGCTCAATAAATTTTCCTTTGCGGTTAATTAAAAAACCACTTCCGTGTTCAATTGCTTTGAGCTTTGCGGTTAAAAACTTCGGAAGTGGTATATCACGCACAGATGTATCGCTTTTCGGTGGGGCAATCACTATTTCAGTTTTCTTTTTACCTTTGTCGGACTTTGCTCTGTAAAGCGTTTGCTTTATAGATATAACACCTCTTTTTAAGTCAATATTTTTCCATTCCAATGCACATAGTTCTCCAATTCTGATACCTGTGTAAAGGCAAATCAAAATCCCTATATCATTAGGATTATCCGAGCTTTCAATGTACTTTTCTATTGCTTTCTGCTCGTTTTTGCCAAACACGATAACCTCTTTGTTTTTCTGCTTTGGCAGCTTTATACGCTTGCAGACGGTAGGCATTAAACCGTTATCGGCAGCAGTATCCAATCCGAGCTTTAACACGGTATAAATCAGCTTAACTGTTGACGGCTCCCATTTTGCAACAAGACCGTTTATAAAGCCCTGCACCGTGAGTTTTGTAATATCACATAGCCGCATATTTCCGAGTTCCGTGTCAATATGATTTTCGACGAGTGATGAATACACGGTGTATGATGATTTTTTTATGTGCTTCTGTGTTGACAGCCACTTTTCAAACCAGTCCTTTACAAACATTTCTGAGGGAGGTTTGTTTTGCTGCTGTTTGACCTTTGCTTTGGCAATTAAAAGTTTTTCCTTTGCCTCTTTATATGACTTCCCGTAATGAAATTGTCAAGATAAGTTGACACTTTTTTTACAAGGATTTTTTCTTAGTAACATTTTCAGCTCCGAAGTGGTTTTAGATCGCGACGCAAACCGTTCCATCTATATCAGGCAACTCTCTTGACCGAAAGTTCATACCTGCGTCGCTTTTCCATAGGCGGTAAGCCTCCGTTTGCAGTGCAGATCCTGCGATTATTCCAATAGCTCATAAAATATCGCCAGATAATCGTTTTCAGTTCTTCTATAGTTAGCTTCTCCGTGTTGTACCTACCGTAAAGTAGCTCCTCCTTCATCCTTGCCCACATACTTTCGCAGCGGGCATTATCGTGACATCTGCCTCCGGCACTATTCATACTCTGAATGATTCCATATTTGCTGATGGCATTACGGTAGATTTCACTGGTGTATTGACTCCCACGATCTGAATGGATAATGCAGCCTCTCAGCTCAGGATATGTTCTATAGGCATTCACAAGCGTCTCTACGCAGAGATCAGCCCGCATATTATCTGCCATAGCTAAGCCAACAACTGCAACGTCAAAACAGTCAAAGATTGCCGATACATACAGCTTACCGTCCGCAGCCTTAATCTCAGTGATATCTTTTATACACTTCTCCAGTGGTGCTTCTGCCGTGAAATCCCGCTTAATGAGATCTTCCGATTTCTGTGATTCCTTATCTGCCTTAGTTATTCCATGCGGTTTCCGCTTCGGCATATGACTGATTCCAAGCTTTTCCATCACCCTGTATACAGTGCGTTCACTCGGTATATGCACCCCTTCGAGCTTCTTATTTAGAAGAGCTTGGTGCATTCGCTCCCGCCCGTAGGTATCATTGCACTCATCTTCGGCAAGTATGCCCATCATGGCATCCGCTAATGCCCAGTATTTCCACGGCTTGTTCCTATTCTTCAGATAATTGTAGAATCCCTGTCGGATTACATTTAGCACACTGCAATACATCGCTAATTTTCCCTTTATCTCGCCATCTTCTGTCTTCTGCGCTATGAATTTCATTCTGCTGCTTTTGCTGACTTCCGACGGCTCGCGGCGAAAAAAGCGCTCGCTTCCTCCAGAAACTCATTTTCTTCCTTTAATCGTCGGTTTTCTTTAGTCAGGTTCTTTACCTGTTGCCTGAGGATATTTACCTCATCTGCAAGACTCATGGCTGTTTGTGGTGTCTGTGTACCGACACCAAGATCCAACCTTCCCATCCTTTGAGCCCGCATCCAGCCATACAGTGTGTTTGTGGGTATTCCAAGCTCGTTTGCTGCCTTAGTTGATCCGATTTCATGTGCTAGCTTTACTGCCTGAACCTTATACTCTTTATTATATGCCCTCTGCTTTCCCATGTTTTTTTGACCTCCTGGTTCTTTTTCTTTTATTTTAATCCTTGAGATCAAAATGTCAACTTTTATTATACGGCATCAAATAACACCTTAACGACTCGACAATCTTTTTTCTATACTTTGAGATTATTTTTAAACTTTCCTCATCCGCACCAGCTTTCCTTGCCATTTTGTATATAAGCGAATATCTGCTATTCAAATCATTTAGATAATTATAGTCAGTATCGACTATAAACGGAGCATATAGCTTCTCGCAAATAAATCCATTATTAATCCATGCTAATTTCATAAATACTTTCCTTTCCATGCCCCTGACAAACAATATCTTCATCAGGGGCATTCCGTTAACGCAAAACTTTATTTAGATATCGTCACAAGCCGTTCCGTTTCATTCCACTCAACATTAAAACCCAGTTCCTCGCTCAAAAACCGCAGTGGAACAAGAGTTTTATCATTGATAAGGCGTGCCGGGACATCCATTGTTTTCGTTGTCCCGTCAACCGTTGCAGTCACATTATCAATTGAAAACTTTACAGAAGTATTATTCCCGGTAACAATTGCCGTTTGTGTGCTGCCGTCCCAATCGACATCAGCACCCATAGTTTCAAATATAAATCTCAGCGGAACGAGAGTTCTGCCCGATTCAATAACAGGCGGTGTATCAAAGCCGAGTATTTTATTATTTACCTTTACATATACTGCGTCCGATGCACTAACATTGTCTATATCAAAGGTCATTTTATATCCGTATTCATTATAGACAATATTATTTCCCTCGGCATAAAATATGCTCTTGTTGTTATTTGTAACTCTCTTTGACAATTGTGCAAAATCATCGGATAACCTGATTTTCATAAAATACACCCCATCATTTGAAAAGCCGATATAAACACTATCATTACAAATCATTTTTGCTGTGTAAATTCCGTTTAATATATATACTTTGCTGTTTGCGGGCGTTTCATAATCAACAGGCACATATTCCGACTGTATTTTTATATCTACCGCCTCAATGCTGTCCTTTGAGGTATAGGTTGCCGTCTCGGCATTTTGTCTGTCATAAGAGGGCAGTATTACAGTATTGCCGTTCGATACAGGCACTTCATTCAAATTCGGCTCTGCAATCCAGTTTTCAAAATCAGATGACGAATATATCTGATATTCTTCTTTATCTGCAAGACTGCCTATCTTGACGTAATACTTGCCGTCACAATATGACATATCACAAACATCACCGTCAAAAATATGCTTTTGAATTACTTTAAACTGTTCATCAAACAAGAATAATGAACGTCCGTTTTCCAATGCACCGCCGCGCAGTTTAGGCGGCTCATATCCTCCGACCCGGGCAAAATAATTATTTCCGTTCCAATCAACAACCGATAGACCGTTTTCGGTTAAAAACTTATAATTGCTTACGGGAATATCCGAATTATAATAGTTCGTCCCGTCGGCAGTTTTCTGCACTTGATTTGTGTCAAAGTCCATATGCAGATATTCTTTCCCCGTCCACAGATTTTCCGCCGTTTCGGCTTTGCCTATATCCTGTACATCTCCGCTTACAATCTCGTTTCCGCCGGATACAGCATAGCTTTTATTCTCATAAATATTTAACGGCAAGTATTCATTTCTGATAATGTTTCCTGTTGTATTGAAATTTATAGCTTCAAAATCATAGCCATTACTGCTGCAAAACGCTTTATTGAACGGTGCAAAACAGTAAATGCCGCCCGGTGTCTGCTGCATAACCTTATCGCCGAGCATTTTCGGAATATTAAGCTCGTGCTTTTCCCACACCGGATCGGAAAGAGTTATCGAATATGCCGTCACTGCATTATTTTCATCATAATAGAGTATGTATTCATCATTGACACAAGCAAACAACAGCAGCTTTTTATCTGTATTATTCTTATTCGGGACTTCGGGAAGTGCATTCCAATCCGTCAAATTCGAGGAATACAATATATTTGATACAAGCCCCTGTGCAAAATACATTCCGTTTTTATAATATACCTCGGGGCTAAACGTGTATGACAACTTTGACGAATCAGCCGCCTGTCCAAAGTTTATTTCTTCAAAATCCTCAAAATTGCTTGTAAGTCCGACTACGCCAACAGCGGTACCGCCCGGAGCGTTGTCATTTGCTTTTTTTACAATGTATTTTCCGTTTACATAGCGAAAGTCATTACCCGCAGCAAATTCACAAGGGCTTTTCTGCCACACAGCTCCGTCCGCCGATTTGTATACATTTCCGCCTGTAATGAATACAAAACTGTTGCCGTCCCAAACGACATTTTCAATATCCGTATAGCATACATTTTTTATTTCTTCCCAATTCTGCAAATCGGGTGATACACATATCATACCGGCTGTACCAACGATCACATAGGTATTTCCGTTATATGCACACGATGTCGCTTTTGAATACTCTGTCCTTTCTGTTGTATATGATATATCTGCCGCATTTGCACATATGTTAAACAGCATACATAATACCGCAATCAGACATATGCTTATTTTCTTCATAGATAACTCCTCGCTTTCTTAATTTATTTTTATAGAGTTTGACATTCCTCCGGCATTACCGGTTGTTAATACTATGTCGGTTATAATACCTATACCGTTGCCGCCTCCTGCCGGAGACGCCGACAGTATCGTATCCTTCGCCATAGGATTGCTTTCTCCTTTATACATCGCATAATACAAACCATACGGATTATCCGGATTTCTTATCACTATAACATTGTTTGCAGTGGTCTCCAGCATTATGTTTATATCTCGTTGAGTTGTACTATGATTATATATCTCATAATTATATCTGTAAACCACCCCGTAATTGGCAAGATTTTGTGCAACATCTCTGTTGCTGCTCTCTCCGCTTGAACTTACTATTGATGGCCTTGGCAACACATAATTCGGATCATTATCAGCCGAACGGCTGCTTGGATATTGATATGTGTCGCTATGTTTGGTATCAAACCTCCATACTGTGTCTTTTTCGCCGGCATATGCACTACCATACGCTTCAAGCTTTTGTGGATCGTTATATTTAAAATACATCATCCCTGTACTGTCACTATAATTTGCATAATCTTGTTCAGCTTGCGAGTTTATATTTGTTTTCCACCAATCCACGCAATTCCCGCCCGGTTCAAGCTCATTAAATATTGTTACCGGCAAATTTGAATTACTTGTGTGGTCATCATCAAATGCCATTATTGCTTTTGCTTCCACCAAGGGAAGTGTATCCGCAACTCCTTTATATTGCATATCCTTTATAAACGGTGCCGTTACATCAGGATTATATCCTGCCTGATAATCACTGAACCTGTTATTAAAATTCCCATTATCTTTAAATGCAGCAACATTCACCTCTACGCCTTGTGAGTTTACAATTTCAAATTCTACAACCATATATACACAATGACTCAGTGGAACGGAACTATAATAGTTTCTCGGCATCCAATTTCCAATCCACATTGAGGATTGAGAAGTGAAGTCGTGATAATACGGTACTCCAAGATTTGTATTTGGATATATCGGATTATTCCCAGCCAAATCAGTAATAACCATTTGCTTATAGTCTGAATACCCTTGAATACACGCCCAACTTTCTCCGCGCGGAACCTGATAACCTACTGAATTCACAGTCATCTGTGCCGTTCCATACGGATCATAAAATTGGACATCTACGTATATCGGAAAACCATTCTCATACTGAATCGTGTTTCCTGTGTTCGGATCAATCCCTATTGATGTATCATTGTTGTGAAACAGCAACATCTCATACTTTCCATCCGGCAAGCCCTTTTCGTGCATAAGCAGTCTGGGATTTGGGTTGTTACTATCTGCAAGATCTGTTCGTTTTATACCTTCCCTGTTGTTACAATATATAAACTTTCCACCGCCGCTTTCTTCAAAAAATATTGGTGTTGCTTGTTCTTTATATATTCCTTCTAGCCGTAACGCCGTAGGATTTTTGCATACATAATTATAATCGTCGTCAACCGCCCAATACGCTGCTACAAATTCAACATTCTCCGGTACCTCAACCTCATATTCAATAGCTTTTATATCACTTCCGTTACTCGCTCCTTTAGCAGACAATGTAATTGCCTCGTGCCATTGGAAATATGTTTGTTTAAATGTATTGCTGCTGTCATAATATCCCCACAGCACTACCGGCTTGAAAGTTATCGACCTGCTTAATTTGTTTTTATAGAATATTGTTATTATATTTTTCCCTACCTGCAGTTCGCCGCCCGTATTTTTGCCGTTACATCTCGCTTGGAAGTTCATATCTATATAATCATATTCTGTTAAAGCCGTTACCGATTCGGATTTACTTAGTATTGACGTTGATTGGATTTCTTCATTGTCGATATCCTTAATCAAAAAATCATCTGCCGTTATGTACTCATTCTGCGTAACATCAGTTTCCGATGATATGTTTTCCGCAGATTCATCAAAGGATAATGATAAACTGCTCATTCCGTATCTTGTCAAAGTATATGTTTTTGCCACCGGTACATAACTGCTTTCATCTATATTCTTGCCCTGCCATACATATAGCGACAAGCTCATATTATTAACCGATGACGGCATTTGCATTTCCATATGTAAAACTTGCGACTGTTCCGCACTAAATTCCGATCCCGTTCCGCAAGCATTTTGTATTTCTCCCGCCGAGTTTGTCAAAACCCAAAAGGCCAATATATCCTGTGACTTTGTATTATTATTTTTGACAGTAATATCAACCTTCATATTTGCGTCTGCACTTATTTTGTTTGCACTGAATGTCGGTGTTACGCTAACACTGCTTGCAATATCGGCATTAGTGCATTTATATATTTCTTTGTATATTGCACCGTTTCCAAAAGTGAAATATATCGGAATGGTTTGTTCTGCCTGATTAATTATGCACTGATACGCTTTTGCAGATGTATCCAATGTTGTCGAGTATGTGAAAGTCCCGCCGCTTGAAGTATTGAACTGCGAAATTCTCACAAGCTCACCGTCGCTGCTATATATAGCCAGTCCGCCTCTGACACCCGATTGTGTATCCGCTTTCCCCGTTATTGTCAGATTATTTCCACTCATAGTCACTTTTACTTTTTTGGTATAGACTCGCACACTTCCCGGTATTCCGGTCTGAGAACCTATTTTTATAAAGTATGTTTGATTTGCAGTCAATTCGCAGCTTAAAACATTGCTTTGCTCATATTTTATGTTATCGGCAAACTTAATTCTGTTTTCATTGCCGTCCGATAACTCTATTGTCGGATACGCCTCTCCGCTTGCTTCAAAAAAGTATATTGCAGTTTCCGACGGTATAAACTTATAGCATAATTTATCTTTTTTATATGCTATATTCCCGGTTTTCGCCGTACATAAAGAAATTTCATTTTCAACATTATCCGGATTTATTATAAAACTGTATGTTGACAGTGCCAATGACGTAAATCTTATTTTATATACTTCATTTTTCAGCAGATAATGTGTGATTTTATCAGATGATGACATATTATTCTTGCTTGCAATTTCTATCCCGTCAACACCGTAGATTAAACTTCCCTGTATGTTTGAACCGCTCGGAACAGAAATTGAATAATATCCGTTAGACGGAACAGTAAATGAGTATTCATCGCATTGATTCGGTGTTTGTATTGTATTGTTGTATACATAACCCGTTGTAACGATGTTTGTATCATAAGGATCAACCAGCGGCCGCATATCATTCTCGCCATCCCACAGCATAATTCTGACGTGGTGATTTTCGTTGACTGTTTCAAACGGCAGATTAACATTACAAACAATTTCACTGCCTGCTGTTCCGTTTCCCTGAACATCAACCAGTTTCAAATTTTCAAGCACACTTCCGTTATATAAAGCCGCATACAATTTTGCAGGCTTGGTTTCGCTTGTGTTTTTTATAAGTGTAACACTATCTAACTTTCCGTTTGTTGTGCAATCATGAGTAATGACATCATTGTTGTTTTTTATAACAGCTTGTTTGATTTTATATTCTCTTGTGTTATCGCTTGTTTCTACCGACATAATATTTGTCTCATCAACAGAAATATTATCTTCAGTCTGCACGGCATTCGCTCGCAGTGGTATTATGCAAACATACTCATCATTCGGTCCGTCCCAATTAAAAATAGCAAAGAATTGTACTTCCGAAAAATCAAGATGTATCCATTTGCCATTATCATAGTCTTTTAATTTCCCCGTGAATACCGTCGTCTGCTCATCTCTGATTTGCTGTATAACCCGAACATCGAGCTCAGAATTATCAAATTCATATATCTTTTCCTCATTTATTGTTGTCAGTTCATTCTTTTCTGTTTCTTCCGCAAAAACAACCGTAGTTATCCTTACATTAACACCAGTTATTGCCAAAAGACAAAGCACAAGAAATATTGAAACAATTTTATTTATTTTTTGCATGATTATCACTTCCTTCTTTTCTTTTATGTAAAACTTTGAATTGTAATTAAAAAGGCAAAAGGATATTATCAGACATTTGCCGTGTTATATATCCTTTTGCCGCAACAAAACGGGTTCAATCATGCTTGCGCCCTCCATATTAAACTGTCAGCTATGACAACATACATTTCTCCCAACGCTTTTAAATATTACATATATAATACCATATTTTTTCTAAAAAATCAATATAACCCGGCTCTTTTCGTTAATATGCACACTTAATTAAATTCAAATATGTTTATAATATCCAAGCCTTTGCTTTTCGCATAATTAACCGTATTTTTTGTTCCGCCGGATATACCCGTATATGCCGCAATCAATCTTGAAGCTCTGTCGCACATCCATATATTCCTCTTTTGATAGCAGCCGTTATAATAGCTTGCACTTATAGTCCTCGTAATATCTGCATTATTCAGTACATAAAAATACAATTCTTTATCGTTGTCATTCCATCTTTTTTCAAAGTCCGGATGAGGGATTGCAGCAATCAAATGCAAATCCGGGTTATTAGCCTTCCTGTCAATTATGATTTCTCCAGCCCAAAGATCAACTCCTCTGCACATTCCGACTATAAATGTCTTATATCCATCGTTTATTGCATTATCAACGGCTATCTCCAATCTTCTTTCTACATCTGCTTTGCTATAATCCATCTTTTCCGGTCTATGACCTGTAAAACAGCACCTATATCTTCTCTTATCTTCCATTTCGAGCACCTCATATCTAACTTTTATCAAAAAGTACACATTTTGCAAAAAGTCATATATGAGAAATTATTTGCAATATCCCCTAAAAATATTGACTTTAATTCATTAACTTGGTATAATAGATGCATAATAATGCGGTTTTTAAATAAAAAACTTACTAAATTTCTGATT
>CAJKHT010000052.1 GCA_905199755.1 uncultured Eubacteriales bacterium
CGAATACAAGGCACTTTGCGGCATCACCTCGGCGGCAGCGAAAAACTGCCGCATAGATGACAGGGTGGGACGCTTAAAGAAAGGTCTTGATGCCGACATTGCCGTATTCACCGATTTGCCGACACGCTTTAATGCGGAATGTAAAATGGTGTTTATAAACGGCGAACGCGTAAAATAACGGTTATTCCGTTTCAAGCTTTTTTAACGATTTTTTAAACTGTACCGTAAACAGAATTATTGTAAACGTAACGGCAAATATGTCCGCCGCAGGCTCGGCGGCATATACCGCCGCCGTTTTATCGTTTACAAGCTGCGGCAGTATATATATAAGCGGAATGAGCAGCACGAATTTCCGCATAACCGCAACGATTATGGAGCAGACCGCATTGCCGATTGATATAAAGGTCATCTGGCATGCAATCTGTATTCCGAACAGGAACATTGCTCCGCAGTAAATGCGCAGAGCCTTTACGGTAAAGGAAATCAGCTCTTCATTCTGACTGAACATTTTTGCAAACATACCGGGGAAAATCATAATCAGTCCCCACAACACGCACGAATACACCGCACACACCGTAACAAGCAGCTTAAAGCTCTGTTTTACGCGTGCGGAATTTTTTGCGCCGAAATTATAGCTTGTGACAGGCTGCGCCCCCTGTGCAATTCCCTGGAGAGGGAGCATTGCAAACTGCATTACGCTTGACAGTATAGTCATTGCGCCAACGGCAATATCACCGCCGTATTTAAGCAGCGATGAATTGAAGCATACGGAAATAATGCTTTCGCTGCCTTGCATTACAAAGCTTGCCGCACCGAGAGCCACACACGGCAACACGATTTTTATATCCGCAAAGAAATTTTCTTTTTTCAATCTCAGAAATGTCTTTTTTCCGAAAAGGAACGAAAGCACCCAAGCGCATGAAATTCCCTGTGAAATAACGGTCGCAAGCGCTGCGCCGCGCACTCCCATTTTAAATCCGAAAATGAAAACGGGATCGAGAATTATATTTGAAACAGCACCTATAAGCACGGTTTTCATTCCGATTTTTGCAAAGCCCTGTGCCGTAATGAAAGCATTAAGTCCCAGAGTCAGCTGCACAAATACCGTACCTGCCGCATAGATTTTCATATAATCGCATGCATAGCCTATTGTGTTTTCGCTCGCTCCGAACATCAGAAGCAGTTTTTTGCTCCATATGTACATTACCGCCGTAAGCACCGCGGAAATGCATATCTGCATTGTGAAACAGCCGCCGAGTATTTTTTCGGCAGCGTCATTGTCGCCCTTTCCCATGTTTATTGACGCACGCGGCGCACCGCCCGAGCTTACAAATGCCGCAAAAGCCGATATAATGAGAATAAGCGGCATGCATACTCCAAGTCCCGTCAGCGCAAGGCTGCCCTCGCCCGGAATGTGTCCTATGTAAATACGGTCAACGATATTATAAAGCATATTTACCATCTGTGCTATGACGGTCGGCACCGCAAGCTTTACAAGCAGCTTTCCTATCGGTTCGGTACCCAGAAATTCTTTGTCATTGTTCATTTGATTATACCCTCCCTTGCTTAACCTGATAACTATACCATTTTATCACAATTAATTCAAGAGATAAATTGTAAACTTTTACGGGAAAATAATTTCGGAAAAACGGGATAAACTATATCCGAGGTGAAAAATATGGGATTTATATACAGCATAATAGCCGGAGCGGCTATGAGTATTCAGGGTGTTATGAACACACGTCTCGGTGAAAAAACAGGGCTTTACGCAGCAAACGCATACGTGCAGGGAACGGCATTTCTTCTGTCACTTATAGCCGTTTGGATATGCGGTAAAGTAAATATACGTGCGTTTTCGGAGGTTAATAAATGGTATTTATCCGGCGGTGTGCTTGGACTTATAATAACAATCACCGTCATGCTCGCCATGGGAAAGCTCAATCCCACGCTTGCGGTATCGTCAATTTTAATCGCGCAGCTCCTAACCGCCGCCTGCATAGATGCGTTCGGTCTTATGGGCAGCGAAAAGCTGACCTTCGGCTGGAACAAATACCTCGGACTTGTTCTTATGACGGGAGGCGTACTCCTCTTTAAATGGAAGACCGGCTGATGTGACATTCGCCGGTGCTTTCGCGCGCCACAACCTTGGTCGGGAGCATAAGCTGATAGCTTTTCCCGTGTGGATTGTCGATAACGTCCATAAGGATTTCAACCGCTTTTTCGGACATTTTTGTTTTTGACGACGTAACGGACGACAGCATCATGGGGAACATAAATTTCGACATAATGTTGTCAAAGCCTATGACCGATGCATCATCGGGAACATTTATGTCCAGCTGCTTCAGAAAATGGCATACCTCCAGTGCGATGAGGTCGCTGAAGCATATAATACCCGTACAGTCCGCATGTCTTTCAAGAATTTCGCGGATACTGCCGCCGTCCGAAACGCTTACCTCCTCTACCGCAAGCGCATTTTGGGGCAGATTGTATGCCTTTACGGCGCGCTTTATGCCCTCGAGACGGTCACGCGAGCTTGAAATGTAAAGCGGCGCATTTATAAAAAGCAGGCTGCGGTGGTTAAGCTCAATCAGATGCTCCGCCGCGGAATATCCGCCGTTTAAATCGTCACAGATTACATAATTTGAAACCTTGCCCTCAAACCGTCTGCCGAACAGAACATACGGTATGCCGTTTTTATTGAGAAAATCTATATTTTTAAAGGATTTCTGCACGGGACACAAAATAATGCCGTCCACATTTTTACTGATTGCGGAAACTATCGCGGAATACTCCAATTCCTCGTTCTCGTCGGTATTCAGTATAACCGCGGTGTAGTCATATAAGCGGAGCATGCTTTCCATTTCCTTAATCATTATGGCGAAATGCGGGTTTGAAATATCGCCGACTATAATTGCAACGCTGCGGCTTTTTCCCGAACGGAGCGAGCCTGCCGAAACGTTTACGATATAACCCATTTCCTTTGCGGTCTGCTTTATGTACTCCTTTGTTTTATCCGAAATGTCCTCCTTATCACGCAGTGCATGAGATACCGTGTTTATCGAATACCCCGTTTCCCGTGCAATATCCGCCAGAGTAACGTTTCGCATATATGCTCTCCCCCTTCGTTATTTTGTCGCCTGCTGTATTCTTATATCACTGCCCGTAAATTTATACGTCATAAAAAATTCAAATATGCGTGAAGTGAACCGCTGGCTGTAGGCATTTGTAAGCTCACCCAAACCAAGATTTGTATTTATAATCATTTTCTTATTGTCCGCCGTGCGTTCGTTTACAATGTCGAACAAAAATCCCTTGCTTATGCTGTTTATCGGCTCGGTACCCAAATCATCTATGATGAGCAGGTCGCAGACATACACCTCGTCAAGCAGGGTTCTGTCGGCGCTGCGTCCGAATTTGTAATCGTCATACATCGCAAACAGTCTTGACGCGCGCGTATATATCACCGTTTTGCCGCTGTCCATAAGCTCTTTTGCTATGCAGCTTGAAAGAAATGTCTTGCCGAGTCCCGTTTTTCCGTAAAACAGCAGACTTTTTGTTTCCCGATCGAAGCTGCGGCAGAAATTTTCGGCGCGCTTATATATATTTTTCATGTTCTCATACGGGGATATTTCACCGTCGGCGGACTGCTTTGAATAATAATCAAACGAAAAATTGCCGAAATTCTGCGATTTAAGCATTTCGCCGAGGTTTGAACGCATATACGCTTCATTAATGAGCCTTTGTTTGAGGCACAGACAGCGCTTTCCGTCCTCCGTGTAGCCCGTATCACGGCAAAGCTTGCAGCGATAGCGGACTTTGTCGTAGTCGGCATCTATTTTGTTTTCTTTCATTATTTTTTCCTTTTCGGCGCGCAGCGAGTTCAGGTGCTTTTTAAACTCGCGGTTAAGCTGTTCGCCGTTTTCGGGATTTTGCAGAATATCCTGCATATTCTTTGAGCCGGCGCTGAAAATTTCTTTGTCTATTTCCTCGATACGCGGAAATTTTTCATACACCGCTTTTATCCTGTTTTTTCTTTCAAATTCCGCAGCCGCGCGGAAATCCTCGTATTCGTTAAGAATTTTATCAATCATATAGCTTTCTCCGTTTCCGCCGCAGGGCAGTTAATTTGAAAAAACAGCCGGTATTTCGTCCTTTTTGCGCAGAATTTCGTCGAAGCGGCGTATGTATTCGAGAGGGTCCTTGAAATTGAAAATCCGCTCTATTCTGTCGCCCATAACGAGCTTTGTGCTTCCGCCGCCGCCCATTGCGATTATCGTCTGCTTTTCCTCCATGATATTTACGTTATACGTACTCATAAAGCCTTTTTTTGCATAGCCTACATTTTCAAGATTTCCGCTGCTGTTTTTCTGGCGGTACATGTAATACGGCTCTCTGTGCGTTTCGTTCATGCGCTTTTGAGCATATAAGAGCATTTTGTTCATTTCCTCCGCCGCCGTAAGCTGCTTAACTCTCTGTTTAAGGTCTGCGGCACGCTTTATGCACATGGAATGTACCGTTATATTTTCGGGATTCAGCGCAATAACCTCATCAATGCTGTTTTTAAACATTTCGGCGTCCTCGCCCGGAAGTCCGGCAATCAAGTCCATATTGATATTGTCAAAGCCTGCCGCCCGTGCCGATTTAACACAGCCGCAGACCATCTCGGGAGTATGCGTTCTGCCGACACGTTTAAGTGTTTGGGGGTTCATGGTCTGCGGATTTATGCTTATTCTGTTCACTCCGCCGCTTGCCGCCGCAAAAAGCTTTTCCTCCGTTATGGTATCCGGTCTGCCTGCCTCGAGCGTAAATTCCTTAATCCGCGAAAAATCGAAATTTTTGTGCAGACGCTCAAAAATCATGCTTAGCTGTTCTGCGGAAAGCGTTGTCGGCGTTCCGCCGCCTATGTATATGTTTTCCGCGAATTTTCCGAGCTTCCGTATTATCTGAGCCGTCTTATCTATTTCAAGCATAAGCTTTCCGACAAACTCGTCCATGTATTTTCCGCTTGTGTGAATATCCGTTGAAACAAAGGAGCAGTAAAGGCATCTGGTGGGGCAGAAAGGAATCCCGATATACAAGCTCACGCTGTCGGGAGATATCTCCTTTATAAGTCTGCTTTCGTTTTCCGCCACCTTGCGCGCCAGTGCGGTTTTTTCATCGCTCACCTCATAAACGGTTTTAAAAACATTTTCCGCCTCTGCGCCGGTCATGCCATCTTCGAGCAGCAGGCGCATATTTTTTGCCGGACGTATTCCGCACATAACCCCCCACGGCAGATTTATATTTTTTATTTTCCGTGCCGCATGAACAAACGATTTCGTACATGCGGCGGTGAATACCTTTTTTATGAGCCGTTCGGATTTGTTTTCGGTATCAAAAGCGAAACGGTAATCTTCAAAATACGTGTCAAAGCCATAGATTATTTCGGTATAGACATTTATTTCGCCGTTTCCGTATTCAAAATTTGAAAATATGTAACCGTCCTCGTCCCTGTCAAAGAACATTCCCGAAAACAGCTTCAGCTCGTATTCACATTCATAGCCGTTCTGAATAATCAGCATAGTTAGTCCTTTATATAAAAATTAAACTTCTTTTCGTATCCTATTGTTGTGTCCGCACCGTGACCGGGATGCAGAATTATATTTTCATCAAGCGTGTAAATTTTGTTTTTTACCGATGATATAAGCGTATTTTCATCGCCTGTCGGCAAGTCCCATCTGCCGCAGTTTCTTAAAAACAGCGTGTCGCCGCAGAACATATCGTTGCCGATAAGATAACACACGCTGCAATTTGTATGCCCGGGCGTATATATGCACTTTACAATCATGCCGTCCAAGCTGAGCTCCTCGCCGTCGGCTAAGATTATTTCCGCCTTTTTAGCGGAAATCGGGTAGCCCAGTCCTGACGGAGAAAGATTTATGTCCGGGTCGGTTATGTTTATCCCCGCTGCCTTGCCGCATACAAGCGGTGCGCCCGTTTCCTTTCTCAGTTCCTCCATGTATTCTATATGGTCATAATGACAGTGTGTTATAAAAATATACTTTATTTTTATATCCTTGCTGTCGGCAGCGGCAATTATTTTATCCGCATCGCTGCCCGGATCGATAACGATACCGTTTAAGGTATTTTCGTCATAGACTATATATGTGTTTTCATCGGTCTGATAATTTTCCAGTCTCTTAAATTTCATTTTCCTCACCTGTCAGCATTGCACCTATTTCGGTAACATCGCCTGCACCCATTGTATATATTATATCGCCCTCATGCGCATTTTTTTTCACATAATCCGCAATATCTTTAAAATCGTCTATATAAACCGCATCCACACCCTTTTCACGGATTTCCTCCGCAAGCTTTTCGGGGTGCGTAACACCGTCAAACTTTTCACGGGCGGCATATATATGTGTTATTATAAGCTTATCCGCATCGTAAAAAGCCTCGGTAAACTCATTCCAGAGAGTCCTTGTGCGTGAATACGTATGCGGCTGGAATATGCACCATACTCTGTCATGCGGAAAATTCTTCGCCGCTTTGAGCGTTGCTTTTATTTCCGTCGGGTGATGCGCATAATCGTCAATTACGAGCGCTCCGCCGCACATGCCTTTCTTTTCAAAGCGTCTGTGCGTTCCCTTAAAGGTTTCGATTCCCTCCGCCGCCGTTTCGGGGCTCACTCCCATAAGTCCGCACACGGCAATTGCCGCAAGTGCGTTCAGTATGTTATGATTTCCCGGCACGTTAAGGCTTACATGACACAGCTTTTCACCGTCCCTGTATGCGTCAAACGACGGATAACCCATATTATACTCTATATTTTCGGGATAGTAATTGTTTGTATTTTTCATGCCGTAGGTTACTATATCCAAATCGGCATTATTAAGCGCCAGCCTTACGTTTTCATCGTCCCACATGGCAACAACGGAACCCTTGCCCTTTGTAAGCTCCGCAAACTTTCTGAAGCTTTCGCGGATTTCCTCTATGCCCGAGAAGAAATCGAGATGATCCTCCTCAATATTGGTTATAAGCGCGATTGTGGGATAAAACTTCAAAAAGCTGTTTGTGTATTCGCACGCCTCGGTCACGAAATATTTTGAATGACCGCACCGAATGTTTCCGCCGATTAAATCCAGCTCGCCGCCTATGCTTATGGTCGGATCGAGATTTGCATGAATCAAAGCATGGGCAAGCATAGAGGTTGTGGTTGTTTTACCGTGAGTACCGCTCACACCTACCGCAACGCTGTATTTTTTCATTACCGCACCTAAAAATTCCGCTCTGTCTATAAGGCGGATTTTGCGCTTTACCGCCTCCTGCATTTCGGGATTGTCCTGCTTTACGGCGGCGGTATGAACCACCAGATCGGCGCCGTCCACATTCTCCGCCCTGTGACCTATAACCACTCTTGCCCCTTGCTCCGTAAGCCTATGCGTTATGCCGCTTTCGCTCCTGTCGGAGCCGCTCACCTCATATCCGTCCTTAAGAGCCTCTTGGGCAAGTCCGCTCATGCTTATTCCGCCAATTCCGATAAAATGTATATGCGCTCCGTCCTTAAGCTCCGACATAGAAAAGCGATTCATAATATTCCTCCCAAACTGTATATAAACCATACCTGCTCCGTGCCGAAAAAGCACATCGCAGATCTAAAGTTTCTTAGTTACAATAATTATATACCTAAAGCGCCGAAAAAGAAACACCCTTTTCCCAAATTTAATATATAGTACAAATTCTTTGCAAATTTTAGGTAATAATTAATAAAAAATGCACAAACATATTGACAAATTCCATTTTTTAAGATAAAATAATCCATAGTTTAGGGCATCGTCGGACAGACTACATAATTCATTATCCCTTATTAGGCGGAAGGTGGTGAACGGATTTTGGAGATTACCGATATTCGTATCAAAAAAGTTTCAACAGACAACAAAATGAAAGCAGTAGTATCTGTAACCTTTGACAATGCCTTCGTTGTTCATGATATTAAAATCATAGAAGGTCAGGATAAGTTGTTTACAGCTATGCCGAGCAGAAGGACTCCCGAAGGCGAATATAAGGATATTGCTCACCCGATTAACAGCGATATGCGCATTAATATGGAAAAGCAAATTCTTGCCAGATACGAGGAAGTTCTTGCGGAATCTGTTGAGTAATAAATATCGGAACAGCGGGATTTTATATACCCGTGTTCATACAAAAGAAAAAAGCAGCGGGCAAAGTGTCCGCTGTTTGTGATGCAAAAAGAGGCTGTTTAAAAAGTCAATTGACTTTTTAAACAGCCTTAACTTTTTCAAGGGGATAGGAAAAAAGCTTTTGAGTTTTTTAACATCCCCTTTTTTATTATCTCATTATAATATCTTCTCTTGCCGGGCCGTTTGAAACTATCTTAATCGGAACTTCAAGCTCCTTTTCGACAAATTCAATGTACTTTCTGCAGTTTTCCGGCAAATCCTCATATTTCTTAATTCCTCTTATATCCGTTTTCCAGCCGGGGAGAGTCGTAAGAACGGGCTTTGCTTTGTTAAGAAGTCCCGTTGTCGGAAAGTCCTTTATTACCTTTCCGTCAACCTCATAGCCAACGCATACGGGAATTTCATCGAGGTATCCGAGAACGTCAAGCACGGTGAACGCAACCTGAGTAGCGCCCTGAACACGGCAGCCGTAGCGTGATGCCACGCAGTCGAGCCAGCCGACTCTTCTCGGTCTGCCCGTTGTTGCGCCGTATTCGCCGCCGTCACCGCCGCGGTTACGGAGCTCGTCCGCTTCATCGCCGAAAATTTCGCTTACAAACGCGCCTGCGCCGACTGCCGATGAATATGCTTTAACAACCGTGATTATTTCCTTTATCTCATAAGGAGGTACTCCCGCACCGACAGCGCCGTAGCCTGCAAGCGTAGATGATGATGTGGTGAACGGATATATTCCGAAATCGGGGTCTTTCAATGAACCGAGCTGTCCCTCCAGGAGTATGTTTTTGCCCGATTTTACCGCGTCATGCATGAACTGCACGGAATCTATAACATACGGCTTAATCATTTCGCCGTATTCCCTAAGTGTGTTATACAGCTCGTCCGCATCAATAAGCGGCTTATGATATATATGCTCAAGAATAAGATTTTTAACCTCAAGCACATTCTTTATCTTTTCCTTAAGCTCTTCCTCTTGGAACAGCTCCCATACCTGAAAACCTATCTTTGAATATTTGTCCGAGAAGAACGGTGCAATACCCGATTTTGTGGAACCGAACTGTCTGTCGGAGAGACGCTCCTCCTCATAGGTATCGAACAGTCTGTGGTAGGGCATAAGCACCTGTGTTCTTTCCGAAACGGCAATATTCGGCTTGGGTACACCCCTTGAAACAACCTCGTTAATTTCCTTTATAAGCTCGGGAATATCGAGAGCAACACCGTTTCCTATAACATTCGTCACATTCTGATTGAATGAGCCGGACGGAAGCAGATGAAGCGCAAACTTACCGTACTGATTTACGATGGTATGTCCTGCATTCGCACCGCCCTGAAAACGGATTACAATATCCGCATCTGCGGCAAGCATATCGGTAATCTTACCCTTGCCCTCGTCGCCCCAGCAGGCACCCACAACAGCTTTAACCATGTTTTGTTCCTCCTTACCGTACCGCTTTGCGGTACAAAAACATATTTATACGTTTATTTCAACCTTTATTCCGAGAAGCTCTTTGTTCTTTTCAAGCACGGGCTTAACGTATTCGTTTAAAAAGTCCTCAACCTGCTCCGGCGCACGTCCGACAAAATTTTCCGGTTTCATAACGGCATTGATTTCATCGAGCGTGAGTCCGAACGACGGATCTGCCGCAATCAGCTCAGCAAGATTGTTCTTTTTGCCCTCCATTTTGACGGTTTTTCCCGCCTCCATGGAATATACTCGGATTTTCTCGTGCAAATCCTGGCGGTCGCCGCCCTTCTTAACGGCGTCCATCATGATGTTTTCGGTAGCCATGAACGGTATTTCCTCCATGAACTGCTTGCGTATAACCTTATCGTATACCACAAGTCCGTCAACAACGTTGATGTAAAGGCTCAGAATCGCATCTGTTGCCAAAAATGCTTCGGGAACGCTTATGCGCTTGTTTGCGCTGTCGTCAAGCGTTCTTTCAAACCACTGCGTCGATGCGGTTATTGCGGGATTCAATGCGTCCACAATAACGTATCTTGCAAGCGAGCCTATGCGCTCGCTGCGCATGGGATTGCGCTTGTATGCCATTGCGGACGAGCCTATCTGCGACTTTTCAAACGGCTCCTCAATCTGCTTCAAATGCTGCAGCAGACGAATATCGTTTGAGAATTTATATGCACTCTGAGCAATAAGGCTCAAAGTATTTAACATTTGCGAATCGAGCTTTCGCGGATATGTCTGACCGCTCACGGGGAAGGACGCGGAATAACCCATCTTTTCGGCTATTTTCCTGTCGAGCGCCTTGCATTTCTCGTGGTCGCCGTCAAACAGCTCCATAAAGCTTGCCTGTGTTCCCGTTGTGCCCTTGCAGCCCAGAAGCTTTGCTTTGGAAAGGATAAAGTCAACGTCCTCCAAATCCATGAGCAAATCCTCAAGCCACAGCGATGCGCGCTTTCCGACCGTTGTAGGCTGCGCCGGCTGAAAATGCGTGAACGCAAGCGTCGGCAGCGATTTGTATTGCTCGGCAAACTTTGAAAGCTCACCTATAAGGCACACAAGCTTTTTCTTTATAAGCCGCATTGCCTCGGTCATGATAATTATATCGGTGTTGTCGCCGACATAGCAGCTTGTCGCACCGAGATGAATTATCGGCTTTGCGTCGGGGCACTGCACACCGTATGCGTAAACATGCGACATTACGTCATGGCGAACCTCTTTTTCGCGCTCACGTGCCACATCGTAGTTTATATCGTATATATGCTCTTTCATTTGAGCAATCTGCTTATCCGTTATATCGAGTCCAAGCTCCTTTTCGCTCTCGGCAAGGGCAATCCACAGCTTGCGCCATGTTGAAAACTTCTTGTCCGGCGAAAAAATGTACTGCATTTCCTTTGAAGCGTAACGCGAATTTAACGGGCTTTCGTATGTGTCTGAAGCCAAAATCTTCACTCCTTCGCTTATATAAGTCCCATTCTCTTTGCTACTTCGATATATGCTTCCTCAACATCGCCCAAATCACGTCTGAAACGGTCCTTGTCAAGCTTTGCATGAGTCTCGGCATCCCAGAGACGGCATGTGTCCGGCGAAATCTCGTCGGCAAGTATTATCTGTCCGTCGGGAGTTTTTCCGAATTCAATCTTGAAATCTACAAGCTCAATCTTGATTGAAGCAAAGTATTTCTTCAGAAATTCATTTATTTTAAAGGTAAGGTCCGAAATTACATCAAGGTCTTCCTTTGTGGCAGCGCCTATAGCGGTAATCTGATAATCGTTTATCATAGGATCGTCAAGCGCATCGTCCTTAAGGCAGTATTCGAGCGTAGGGTTAAGCAAAGCTTTTCCCTCTTCTACACCGAAACGCTTTGAGAAGCTTCCTGCCGCAACATTTCTTATAATGACCTCCAAGGGAACAATCGTAACCTTTTTAACGACTGTTTCTCTGTCCGATATTTCTTCGACAAAATGTGTCGGAATACCCTCCTCAGCCATCTTCTTCATCAGGAAATTCGACATCTTGTTGTTTATAATACCCTTGCCGGTAATCTGTCCCTTTTTCTTGCCGTTAAAAGCGGTGGCATCGTCTTTGTAATCAACGATATACAGGTTCTCGTCATCTGTCTTATAAACCTTTTTTGCTTTTCCCTCGTAAAGCATTTCTTTCTTTTCCATAATGTATTCCTTCCTTTCGCCTTATGCCTGCAAAATCATGTGTTTACCCAAAACACACATCATATATTATATTATAAAAATCGCATAAAATCAATAAGCAATCAAAAAAAATATGGTAATTGTCAAAAAAACTTTACCTGCGGCGGATTTTATGGTATAATTGCATATAAAAACGGAGGCGAACAGGAAAAAATGCTGTATTCGGAGAATGTAAACAAGGTCTGCGGACTGTGCGTAAAGGCAAAGGCGGTAAAGGGCAGCGAAACGCACCTGCACTGCGAAAAACACAATGAATATGTCGGAATATCGCGTGAGGGCTGCGAAAGCTTTGAGTACGATATTTTCAAGCGTCCGGCACGGCGCAGAAAAATAAAAAAAACCTCCGGAAAATTCAGTCCGGAGGATTTTATGCTGTAATCAATGCGTGTTTCCCGTATGCTTAATAAGTTCCCGGCATCTTTTGAGAAAATCCTCATTCATTAAATCCGAGGCATTTTCTCTTTGTTCGTCGGTAAGCGATATTAAATCGTCTATTGATACATTCAGCGCAAGAGCAAGCTTTATGGCATGCTCCGCATTCGGAACAGCCATATCTCTTTCGTACATTGCCAGCGTTGACGATGAAATACCCGTCATCTCCGCAAGGTGTTTCCTGGTATATTTGTTCCTTTTTCTGAAGACTGTAACTCGTTCACCGAATGAGCAATACATAAGAAAAATCCTCCCTCTGTAAATTATGCTTTTCTTTTGTAAAGGCAGTCCGAAAGGACCGCAAATTCTTCTATGTCAAGTGTCTCGCCGCGGCGCGACGGCTCAATGCCCGCACCCGACAAAAGCTCTGTCATATCCTGCTTTGAAATCGGAAAATTCGCACACAGACAATTCAAAAGAGTTTTTCTGCGCTGCGAAAATGCCGCCCTGACTGTTCTGAAAAATGTTTTTTCGTCCAAAACATTCACGCGCGGTTTGTCAAGAATTTCAAGCTTTAAAACCGCACTGTCCACCTTTGGCGGCGGAACGAAAAGTCCTGCCGGCACGGAGGCTATAACCGACGGTTCAGTGTAATAACGGCACATCAGGGTAAGGGCGCCGTAATCCTTTGTTCCGGGCTTTGCCCGCATGCGGTCGGCAACCTCTTTCTGCACCATCACAACGATGTTTTTTACATCAAGACGCGATTCCACAAGTCTTGTGATTATCGGTGTGGTGATATAATACGGCAGATTTGCGGCTATGCTTATGCGTTTTTGGGGAAATTCGTTCGCAATGAGCTTCTTTAAGTCCAGCTTTAAAACATCGCTGTTTATTATTTTAACGTTGTCACAGCCGGCAAGTGTGTATTCGAGTATTTCGTTAAGGCGCTCGTCTATTTCAACGGAAACCACTTTCGGAGCGTGTGCCGCAAGTGTCTTTGTAAGCACTCCGAATCCGGGACCTATCTCGAGCACACCTTCCGATACGTCAGCCTCAAGTGCTATTGTATCGAGTATGCTTTGCGAGGTAAGGAAATTCTGTCCCAGTCCCTTTTTGAAAGTAAATCCGAATTTCGACTGTATCTCCTTTATTACGCGAACCGATGTTAAATCCATATATAAATACCTCGGGCGGAAAAATCCGCCTAAAATCAAAAGGCCGCAGTAAAATGATTTCATTTTACGGCAGCCTTGCGTTTCTATTCTTAAATTATTCTGCAACGAACGGCAGCAATGCGATAATTCTTGCACGCTTGATTGCAACCGTAAGCTGTCTCTGATGCTTAGCACAGTTACCGCTGATACGTCTGGGAACAATCTTTCCTCTTTCGGAAACATATCTTCTCAGCTTTGCCGTATCTTTGTAATCTATGCTCTGAACCTTGTCAACACAGAACATGCAGACCTTTTTCTTCGGTCTTCTTGCTCTTGCCGGTCTTTCGCTTCTTTCAGCCATGAGTTCTTCCTCCTTATATTTTTATCATTGTCAGAACGGTAAATCGTCCTCCGAGCCGTCAATGTCGGAAAATCCCGTATCATCGAACCCGCCGTCAAATGAAGGCTGACTCTGTGCGGGTGTGTTAAATCCGCCGGACTGACTGCTTCCGAATCCGCCGTCTGCTCCCGCGAAACCGTCCTGTGACTGACGTTTGGGTCCGTTAAAATGCAGCTCGTCCGCAACAACCTCGGTTGCGTACTGCCTTTTTCCGTCCTGTCCGTCCCAGCTTCTTGTCTGAATGCTGCCGCATAACTGTATGCTGCTGCCTTTCTGGAAATATCTGCATAAGAATTCAGCCTGCTGTCTCCATGCAACGCAGCTGATAAAATCAGTCTGCTGCTGACCGTCTTTCGCCGTGTAGTTACGGTTTACCGCAATGGTAAAGCGCGCAACGCTCACACCTGCCGGTGTCTGGCGAAGCTCCGGGTCTCTTGCCAGATTTCCCACTAAAATAACCTTGTTCATAACTTCACCGCTTCCTTAAAACGATTATTTCTCGTCCTTCTTGATGATGATAGTTCTGAGTATTCCGTCGGTAATCTTGTACTGTCTGTCAAGCTCCTTCGGGAATTCCGGCTCAGCCTTGAAGTCTGCAAGAACGTAAAAACCTTCCGTTCTGTCATTGATTTCATAAGCAAGTCTTCTCTTGCCCCATTCATCGACAGATTCAAGCTCACCGTTATTTTTGATAAGGTTTGTGAACTTATCCTTTAAAGCGTTAACGTTTTCCTCGTCAAGCGCTGCGTCAATGATAAAAATTGTTTCATAGCTGTTCATGATTTTTTCAGCCATCTTTCGCACCTCCTTATGGACTTTAGTCCCGGAACACCATGCCCCGGGCAAGGATGCCTGTTAAACAAGCTCTAATATTATATACCGAAATGCGGAATTTGTCAAGTATTTTGCATAAAAAAATCGGAGCCGTTAAAAAAGAATACATCAGCGGTCTGTATTTTTTTAGCAGCTCCGGCGGATAATTTATTCCTCCGTCTCTTTTTCCACCAGCTCCATGCGGTTTATGGATACTTCATATGCCGTTTTGGTAACGGTCTCCTCCTCGCTTATGCGTTTCTGATAATTTCTCGACTGTATCCTTCCCCATATTTTCACATTGTCGCCGACATGCAGGTTTTTCGCAAACCTCGCATTACGTCCCCACGCAATTATGGGTATGTAGTCGGATTTGTTGTAGCTTCTGTTTACCGCCAGCAAAAGGTCGGTGATTTCTCTGCCGAACGGCGTTGTTCTGTAAATCGGAGTCTTGCAGATATATCCGTTTAAATACAGCTGATTCGGATTTTTTGCCTCCTCACCGTCAAACGGCTTTATGTCACGTGCAAAAACCGTCAGCACAAGACGGTTTCCGTCCGGCTCGGTACAGTTATAGGAACGGAACTGCCCGTTTATTTCCACGCGGTCGCCCGTTTCGTAGCCGCCGTCCATTATGAGCCGTTCCGAAATCATAACGCGTATATTATCGTAGGTTCCGCTCAGTCTTGGTATTTTGAGCGTAAAGGTGTAAAACTTTTCCGCATAAATTTCGTGATTTAAAGTAAATTCGTCCTCGATTGTACCTATGATTACCGCTTGATTATTTAGGGTATTATTATCCATTATCATTTATCCTCCTTAGTTTCGTCATATGCCGTTTCCATTATTGGAAAAAATTTGTCTTTCAGTTATATTTATTCCAAACGGAGGTTAAATATGCGCTTTATTTATAATATTTACACATTTTAGAGAAAAAATGCCGGAAAATAAAATTTAAGTGTTGACAAAAAATAAATATGGTGTTATAATAGTTAATGCTGTTAGAAACAGTGTTAATTAGTTATCGGGGTGTAGCGCAGCTGGTAGCGCACACGTCTGGGGGGCGTGATGCCGCAGGTTCAAGTCCTGTCACTCCGACCAAAAAGCAAACAGACCGCATAATCATGCGGTCTGTTTTTGTTCTTACACGTTTTTTACACGATTTTATTTAAAACGGCTAATGCTCTTTCTTCTTCTTGCGGATATAAATGCGAATATGTGTTCCATGTTATTTCTACATTGCTATGTCCTAAACGCCGCGCAATTTCTTGTATATTGATTCCGTTGTTTGCAAGAACCGATGCGTGAGAGTGACGAAATCCATGTATACTTATCTTTTTTATCCCGGCTAACTCCGCGTATCTCTTATTATGATTATCAACGTTTGTATTTCTGATGCATACCTCACCCCCGCAAATCCTCCAATTTTCATTGAAACCCGATACTTTTTTGTAGCATTGCAGATGTTTGTCAAGCACTTTTTTTAATGGCAGGGGAATGGTTATGCTTCTTATGGAGCTTTTATTTTTCGGTGGAGTTTCACGATCGCCGCCTTTTAGTTTTTGGGTTATACTTCTGCTTATGTGAATAATATTATTTTCAATATCATTCCAACGCAAGGCATATATTTCGCCTTTGCGCATTCCGGTATAAAAAGCTATATTAAAAAATACATAGAAATTCCATTCATACATACTTACTGTTGATTGGGAAAGCTCTGTCGCGTTTTGCTTGGCGCTCTTAATGTATTTTTTAAACTCTTCGGAAGTATAAAAATCAATTTTTTTCTTTTCCTCATAAGGATTTTTGAAATTTCCAACGGTAATAAGCGGATTTTTATTAATATATTCCAACTTAACCGCATAATTCAGCATTGCCCGAAACTCACCGTATATATTTTTTTTCATTTTTGTTGATAGTTTTTCGCCTTTTTTCTTACTGTTCGGGCATTCGGATATTTGTCGCTTCCAATCTTCAAGTACCGCCGGGGTGAGTGCGGTTAATTTATAATTTTTCAAAATAGGTAATACATATTGTGTTATTTTACGTTTTGCAGTATCCAAAGAGCTTTCGCGGATTTCATACTGTTTAACGGCAATATATTCATCATACAATTGCTGAACGGTAAGTTTTTGAGATATAATATCCGATTTGTTTTCATTGCTTAAACGCAGCTCCAGCTCTTTTGCAGCTTCCTTGCCGTAGGCAATGCGATCCAATTGTCTTGATTTACCCTCTTTATCAACATAATTGATACGAACACGGTATTTCTGCAATCCGTCTTTTTTACCGTCCATTTTATAAATAGGCATAAAAATAAACACTCCTTTTGTATTTTTGTTTGACAAATCAGAGTGCATATGATACAATTAAATTGTAATGTGGTGTATCATATACACTTTTTCCCTCCGGCTGTTGGCGCAGTCGGGGGATTTTTTTATTATAAATCCACATTTACAGTGGTTGTAGTGTGCAAGGTTCTAAAGTCCTCGTCAAGCATTTCAAGCTTAAATCTAATATTATGAACTTCATCCGCTTTTACAATGCCTGTATTTCCTGCAAAAAGTATAAACGGACTAACCGACATGTTTCCCGGTTCAATTTTTATCGGTACTGCTGTTCCTGATGTAACGGTCATTTTATTTACTGAAACATCTTCCAATCTTACAATCACAGTGTTAGATGAATTATTTGTAACTCGCAGCTGTAAATACAATGTACCCTTAAGTATTTCGCTTTGGTCAAACAATTTCATATATTTGATATTTACATTGCTGTCAGAATATAAATCCAGCTCCTTGTCTTTAGGTTCAAGAGTGGGTGTAGGCACAGCGGTTTCTGTTGCCGCATTTTGCTTTGCTCGCTGCAATTTTTCAGCGGTATCGGTTGCCTTACTATCCGGAACCAATGCTGCTATTATCATGCAAAGAAACATAAAACCGAGTATGCCCAAACATATATATGCGGCAGTATAATTTTTTACTCGTTTACCGCAATGTGGGCATGTTTTGAATGTAGCTGCCATGTCTGCGCCGCAGTATTTGCACTTTTTTAAGTCAGCAGGAACAACAGAATATTGAGATGCTCTGCAATTCGGACAGAATTGTAATTTTTCATCGATTATTGCTCCACATGTACGACACCTTTTTGTAATTGCTTTTGGTTTATGTATGTCATCATCCGACCAATGAAACGGTTCATCCTTTTTCGGCTCAGACTGAGTTATATTCTCTGTTGAGGTTTCAAGTTTTTTACCGCAGTTTTCGCAAAAAGCCGAATCAATAGAAATTTTTGCTCCACAGTATTTACAAAATTTTGTTTCTTTGTTATCCATAATTATTCCCCCCCAATTCATTTATACGTTATATAATTTTATAATATAATTTTAAATAATATTATAAAAAACACAATAGCTACCAGTATAAAAGGCACTGCCAGCAGTCCGCTGACTCCTCCGATAATTGCTTCACCTATCAATTGCTTAGTTGGCTTTGCACCGCAATGCGGACAAGCTTTAGCCGTATATGCGATTTGTGCTCCGCAAGTTTTACATGTAATCATTTTGTTGTATAACCCTTTTTTAGGCACAAACTGCGTTGGTTGGACTTCGCAGCCGCACTTTTTACAGTATTTTGCGTCCGCCGAAATTTCCGCACCGCAATACTTGCAATATTTTGTACCGTAGTTTTCCATATCCCATCCCCCTTTCTTTTCATATTACCCATAAGGGTATAACATAATAACAGTCTTTTTATGTT
>CAJKHT010000053.1 GCA_905199755.1 uncultured Eubacteriales bacterium
GTCATTTTCGCAGGTTTTAGAGGAATTATATTACCCTGTCGGTTTCGGCGGTTAAAAACCCTTATTTTACGCTGTTTTTTAGACTTATATTTTCTACATACCCGACCGCCTTTTGCGTATATAATTTGCCTTTTGCTTTCGTATTACAATTTTTCTGCATACGGGGCAATACTTGAATTTGTTGTTTGCCGCTTCATACGGCTTTCTGCAATTTTGACAAATTCGTGTGTTTTTCGGTTTTGAAAGCTCAATATACAAATCCTTATCTGCCGGAAGTACGGCGATTCTAAACCATTTACATATAATATGCGAATAGGTTATACATTGAACGCACACGCACGGATCGCCGTCGTCAAGCCTTATGCAATTTCCGTTATCATAATTACAGCACAGCCGTTTTATAAGGGCGTTTACCTTTCTGCTTTGTTTCGGAGTAAGGTCTATTCTGTCTTTCATAGCTCCGGCGGCTTGTGCGAGGGCGGTTTTTTGTCCTCTCGCTCGCCTTGCTCCTTTTTTGCTTGATTTAACTGCTGCTTGATAGACGGCTTTACAGGTATTGCAACAATCTCATTTCCAAGCCGTACAAATTCCTCCGGATTCTTAAATATGTCGGCATACTTTTTCTGCAAGCCGTCCGAAAGGCTCGTAAAATTTTCCTCTCCCAGACCGACTACAAGGAATGTACCGGCAATAATATCTGTCATTTCTTTATCATCGTTATAGATTGCACGGTTTAGAGGCAAACCGTTCATTTTTCCCTCTTCATTGCAAATAACAGCGACCATATCCTCATACGGATATACAGCCTGTATAAATCCGCCGACCTCTTTCTGCAAAGATTCTAAACCGGGCTCTATTTCCTTGATATACGGCGCTTTCATAGGCTCAACCGCCAACACCGAAATTTTATCGTTCATACTTTTGTCCTCGCTTTCCAACGGTTCATTATTGATAATGCCGTCAATTTTATTGTAGTTTTGCTCTGTCTGCTTTTCTGCCGTTTCAAGATAATTAAAGGGCTTATCCGCAAATTTCAGCTCCCGTATCTGCTCAAATTGAGATAATACACCCTTTTGCAGTCTGTCAAACTCTGCATAGACTTCTTTTGTAAAACTGCCGTTATCGAGCATTTCCTGCTGACTGCACACCCAGCCGCTTCCGTACAGGAACGGGTAAAGCGTTAAATTATCCGTTATGTAGGTAAGTGATTTATCGCTGTTGTCATAGTATGCAAAGCCGTTATCGCCGAAAAGATAATTTTCGCTTTTACCCAAATACAGCCTATCATCATAACTGACAAATGCCGTCATACCCTTATAATTACTTATCGCCGCCGAGCGTGTATGAACATAATCGAAAAATTTGTCGACCTTTTTCCAGCTTGCTTTATCACAGTAATAGGCGTTATTTTTGCCCTTATCGGACAATACAACAATATCCGAAACGCTTAAACTGTGCCCGTAAAAATCATAAGGGCGGTTTGTGTTAAATTCCGTAAAAATGCTTTCCAATGTTGTATCGGCTTTCATTCGCGCGGAATAAATAAGCTCATAGTTTTCGATAACGGGTAGCTGCTTATCTTTTTTAATCTGCTCCAAGCTCTCAAACCGCAGATTTCTTGTACTGTCGTCGTCTTTGAGCTGATATATCATAAAAAGCCTTTTCGGATATTTTTTCTCGTAGTCCGATAATTCCTTTGCCGGGGTATCATTTTCGGTTAAGTTCATTTCGCCGAATAGCTGTTTTAACTTATGCGTTTTTCCAATCAGCAGATTATCCGAAATGTCCTTTTGAATTGCAAAAATATCTGAATACATACGGTCATAGTCGGGGTGATGTTCCCTTAAATATGTATCTATCAACACCGATAATTCCAATGTTTCCTCCAATTCAATATCCGATAATGCGTCAGTTGTTATAGAAAATTCTTTCGGAATCGTGTGCAAATCCCCGTTATATCTTTCGGGAAAACCGTAATAATTCTTTTCCAAAACTCCGCCGCTGTCAAGAAATACGGCTTTGTTATCCCTTTTGCATTGCTCACCGTACTGCCAAAAGTCAATAAATTCCTCCAAGTCGCCAAGCTCGTCGATATTTATTCCCGATTCCTCCGCCTTGTATCTGCCGTAGTCGTCATAGTCGGATATATCGGGAATAAAGTTATACACTTCCGTATTCAAGGCAAGATTTATAAGGTCGGCAACGCTTCTTGAATGCTCCTGTGCCTCGACCGCAGCCGTAAACACCTGATATTCGTTATCGTCAAATTTGCTCAAAATATCCGCCAAATAGTTAAGCTCGTCAATGTTTTCGGTTTCCGTAAACAGGCGTTTTGCGTCTATGCCGGGAATATAAAAATCCGCAGTTTCAAAAATATACTCGCCGGGCTTTGAGGAAAGGTCAAGCCCTATTTCGTTAAAAATGTATGTCAATTCCTCTTTGTTTACAGGCAATTCCATTAAAAAATGGCGGTAATTATCCGGCGTATTTCTGTATTCATATCCGTTTGCGATTGCTGCCGTAAAATAAAATTCCGCCATACTCACACCTCCAAATCTGTAAATTCCTTATCGGTCATACCAACCAATTTTGAAACAATATCCGCCGCCGTATTTTTCAAATCAGCGTCCTTTATATACGGTATTGCTTCTTTGATTTTAACGATAAGCCCCACACGGTCAGCGGTGTTATACATAGAAATTATGCTTTTTTCCTCGTCCGAAAATCGTGTCATAGCGATATATCCTCCTTTTTCTTTGATTTTGCCGCCTTTTTCGGCGCTTTTTCCGTTTTAGCCTTTTCTTCTTTAAGCTGCTTGCGGATTGAGGGCTTTTTTGAAGTGTTTTTTGTCTTATCCGCCTGTTTTGTATCTTTTCCGTCAATATCATTTTCCTGTACCTTTTCAAGCTCCTTTAATTTTTCGGATATATCCGTAATCATTTCGTCCGCCGTAGTACGTATCACTTCAAGCGACGCTTTTAATTCCGCTGTTTCCTTGCCGCTGCTCCAGCCTGCAACATATCCGAAAGAGTAGTCGGAGGTGTCAATCCCGAAATGCTGACATACGGTATATGCAACGCTTTCCGCCTGCACTTCACGGGTGCGGTTATCCGGTCTGTCGTCCTCGACAACCTCGTTTTCTTCCTTTTCGGGAAGTGCGTGCAGCTTTGCGTGGGCGATTTCGTGAATGGCGGTTTTTATTGTCTGCATTTCCGACAAATCATCACGCACGGCAATTCTTTTTTCGGTCAGGTGATAATATCCGTTTGCCGCACGGTCTATCTTTTCAAGTTCAACGGGGACGGGTGATATTTCCTTTAACGCTTTGAAAAACTTTTCGTATTCCTCGACATTGCCCGTAAGCTGATTCGCTATTGTGGGGATCTCTTTTCCGTCCGTCTGCGACAGGTCAAATACCGTTGTTATCTTAAATGCCGGAACGGTGATTGTTTTTGTGGTGGTACGGTTGCTGCCGTCTGCGTTCAATATCGGATTTCCGTTTTTATCGTGTGCCGTTTCCTCAATTTCTTTTTTGTACGGAGCAGGGGCAAGAATTTTGATACCCTTTTCGCCCTTTCTGACAGCACGCTTAAAATCATTCTTCCAAGTGTTAAAACCGGCTATGTACGAAGCGTCCGGCTTCTGCATTAAAATCAATATTGTATTCCGAAAGCTGTAATTATGGAATTTTGACATTGCCGACAAATACTCCTTGTATCTGTCGCTGTTAAACAAGTCCTTAATGCCTTGCTCCAATTTGTCGGTAATTTCCTTGACTTTCTCTTTTTGAGTTTTGCCCGTAAATTCAATGGGCGTTACCGATGAAATATTTTCTGCCATTAAATCGACCTCCTTTATCAAATCTGAAAAAGGCTGCTCCCAAGCTCTGCCGAGCCCTCGAACAACCGTATTTTTTCTTGCTCCGTTATTCTTAAACATTTCAAGCGTATCAAACGCCTTTTCAAAAAGTGTGATATTCTTTTCGGAAACAGACGGGGCAAAATGAATTACCCCGTCCGTATATTCCTTGCTTGTGCCTATCCAGCCGCGAACAAAATCGTCAAACAGCTCGCTTGCGCCTGCTTTTGCGTATTCGTCTGCATGTGATGAAATAAGCTCGCCGTTTCTGTACTGATACCCTAAAATCAGCGTTGACGTTTTCGGATCGAACATAAAGCGGCGGTTTTCAATATCCTGCATATTAAAATTATCTCTGCTTGTATCAATGCGCATTATACTGTCGGTGATCGGAATATTCATTACAAACATTCCTCTCTATGCTTTGATTTTTTCGGCTGCTGTGAATTTTTCGCCTGTTTTAACTGTTCTTTTATGGAGTTCGGCTTTGCTTTTTCAATGCCCTTGCACCTTTCAAATCTTGCAATACGGCTTAAAAACGGCTGTATATCCGATTTATCCAAATGATACTCTTTCATAAAGCTGCCGAGCTGACGGCGTACAACATCTGTACTGCCGTTTCTCAAATCGTATGCAATTTTATCTTTTGCCTTTGCGGGATCGCCTGCAAGCCAACTGTAATCTTCGCTTAAACTGCGGAAAAAGCTATCCAAATCAACCGCAAGAATTTCCGTTGTGTCAATAAGCCTGTCGTCAATGCCGTTTTGTTTTAACGGTTTCGGCTCAAAATTCTGCAAACAAACATTGTGCCATTCGTCGCCGGAACGGGAAATGTAGCCTTTGGAAGTGAAAATACCCTGTTCCGCTTCGGCTATATACCTGCCAAAGTTTTCAGCCTCGATTGCGTCCCTATACATTGTCGGTAAGCTCTCAAATATCCCGGAGGAATAAACAAGATTTATGCCAAGCTTCTTTACATTGCTTGCGTCGGAAATTAAATCATAATAGTCGGTGTTATATGCAAATTCCGTAAGCTCCGCAAATGAATTACATTTTGCGTTTGTTTCCATAACGGCGTTGAGCTTTAATATTTCATAGTTTGGAAGCTCGTTTAATTTTTCTGCGGTGTCCTGCAAATCGGCGACAGATAAATCCTTGTCAAGCAGACTTTCAATAGATTTAATATTGCTTTTGAAGTCGTCAAAAAAATATTTGCCGCTGTCAGCGTCCGGCGAAAGACCTATACTCTCAAATGCTATACGGATTTCGTTATCTTTTGCCGGAAAGTATATCCACACGCCGGAGTTTTCCTTATTTCCGTTGTCGTACTCGGCAGCGTTTACCAGAAAGCCTTTATAGATATAGCTGTAATCTTTTTCTTTGAAATCAATGCTGCCCGATATTACGGCTCTGTCAACTTCCGCCTGCGACAGTCTGTGAAGAAATTTACCGGGCTTGCCGTTTTTGTCTGCTTCGTATGCCGAATAATGGTCGCCGACTCTGTAAACATTCGTAAAAATATGTTCTGTGCCGGCTATATTGATTTTATAATATCGCTTGTCAATTTCACGCATAATTACACCTCCAAGCTGTTATTTTTGATTTCCGGCTTAAACGGATTTTCTCTTGTGCTGTCAAATTCACGGTATCGCTGTGTAAGCTCGGTTATCATACTTTTAATGCCCTGCATAAATTCTTTCGGACTTGATTCGCCTTTTGCAATCTCAGCAAGTTTATTTTCCCATTCTGCCGTGAGCTGTGCGGATATGAGTGTGTCGGGCAGAACGGAAACAAGCAGTATTCCGTTTTTGGTGGGTGTTATCTGCCGCCCGTTTCTCTGTGCAAATCCCGTTTGTACCAGCTTTTCCAAAATGGCGGCTCTGGTCGCAGGAGTGCCAAGCCCTTTACGCTCTGCGTCGTCTGCCGTCTCTTTTGCTCCCGCCGTTTCCATTGCAGATAATAGCGTGTCCTCTGTGTACGGTTTCGGGGGCTGTGTGTATTTTTCTTTAAGCTCCGGCGCTGCTCCTGCAAATAGCTGTCCTTTATAGAATTTCACAAGCGGCGCTGATTCCGCATTATCCGTCTTTGGATATATCAGCTTTTCTATTGTCCGAAAGCCCTCCGAAATAATTTCTTTTCCCTTTGCCGTAAAGGTATATCCGCCGCACTCGAAAACTGCCGTAGTATTTTCATACATATAACTTTCCGCCGACGCTGAAATTATCCGGCATAAAACAAGTTTCAGAATATTTAGTTCGCCCGTCGGAATTGCCGACAAATCCGCCTTTTCAATTTCAAGCGTGGGAATAATGGCGTGGTGGTCTGATACCTTGCTGTTGTTTATCATACGGGATATTTCGGGGAAGAAATCGGGCGCTTTGTCAAACGGTGGTATATCCGCACCAAGACGAATAACCGCCGCTGCCGTTTCCGCCATATCCTCCGTCAAATATCTGCTGTCCGTTCGGGGATAAGTGATAAGTTTCTTTTCGTATAATGCCTGTGAATAATCAAGTGTTTGCTTTGCGGTGTAGCCGTAAATCCTGTTTGCCGCCCTTTGCAGCGTTGTTAAATCAAACAGTCTTGGCGGCTGTTCGGTTTTGGTTTCTTTGGTTACTGAAACACAAACGGCCTGTGAGTGTTCACAAGCCGTTATAATCTCTTTTGCCGTATTCTCATTGTCAAGCCGTTCGGTTTCCGCTTTCACGCCGCCGAGTGTGAGTTCAGCCGTAAAATACTTTTCTTTTCGGAAATACGCTATTTTGTTATGCCTGTCGCATAAAAGGGCAAGCGTAGGTGTCTGCACTCTGCCGATATTCAATGTTTTTCCGTAGAGAATTGAAAACAGCCTTGTTGCATTGATACCGACTATCCAATCCGCCCACATTCTGCAAAGTGCGGAATAATACAAATTATCATACTCGCTGCCGTCCTTTAAGTTTTCAAAGCCCTCACGAATTGCTGCATTTTCCATTGATGAAATCCAAAGTCTTTTGATAGGTTTTTTGCAATTCGCCATATTGTAAACAAGCCGGAAAATAAGCTCGCCCTCACGTCCTGCGTCGCAGGCGTTAATAACCTCGCTCACGTCTTTTCCGGTCATAAGGCTTTTTACAACCTTAAATTGCTTTTGCTTATCGCCGTAAATCTTGTACTTGAAGTTATCGGGAATGATAGGCAAATCAGCATAATTCCACTTTGAATATTTTGCATCGTATTCCTCAGGGAACGCTGCCGCTGCCAAATGCCCGACGCACCAAGATATGATATATTCGCCGTTTTCAATATATCCGTCACGGCTGCCCTTGATATTAAGCGCTTTTGCGATTGCAAGGGCAACTGACGGTTTTTCCGCTATAATCAGTTTCAAATTAAATTCCTCCTTTGAACACAAAAACAGCACCCAAGTTAATGAGTGCTGTTTTGATTGATATTAAATTAAAGTCCCAATATGTCCTTGTGATGTCCTATGTCTATCAGCAAAATTATAACGCCGTTTTCATAACGCCATAAAATGCGAATATCCATATTAACGCTCATTTCAAACACATTGTCAAGTCCCTGTACCTTTTTTGTACGAAGCGACGGATAAAAGGGATTTTGCATTAAGAGCTTTAATTTATTTGCTGTCTGCTTTTGTTCCGCCGCAGACAGCTTTTTCAAATCCCTTTCAAATTCCTTTGTATATTTGAGCTTATACATTGTCTATATCAATCCCCATATCGGAAAACATATCCTCAACGCTTTCAAATGCTGTCCGGGTTTTCGTATCATTTTCCGACTCTTTCAGTATTTTTGCGATTTTTGCAATTTTGTCTTTCGGGTAGACAACGACAGGGCAAAGGAATATACCGCCGTCCCTTTCCATAATGTCGAATTTATCGCCCTCCGAAATACCGAGCTTTTTTATAATCTCCGACGGTATGGTTATCTGGGAACGTCCTCTGATTTCCGCTAACATAAAAACACCTCTTTCTATGTTTCTGATTTTCTGAATTTCTTACATTTATATTATATGCTATTTTCAGAAAAAAATCAAGTGGAAATCAAAAATTTAATAATTTTTTTATTCGTCCGTTTCGTCGTCCTCGTTTATAACGGTTTCGGTGTCCTCGTCCTCAAAATCGAAGTCGTCCAAATCGTCCGCCTGTTCAAGTTTCTTTTTCGGCAAGATTACCTTGTAATAATATCCGCCGATTCCGACAGCCGCCGCAAGCACCAACACAATAAGCAATCCGAAATTGCTTTTTTGCTTGTTTTGCTCCGTCTGTTCGGATTTTTCAGCTTTTGTGTCGGAGTTGTCTTTTGTATCGGTTTCTGTTAAATCTTTTTCGGTATCGTCCGTTGTGGGCTTTGCGGTCGCTGTCGGTTTCTTATCCGATTGCTCGACAAGAGCCTCAAGGTCGCTTTCATCAACGGTATTCAAAAAATACACATTTTCGCTTTGTGCGCCCTTGTCTATCACGAAGTAAAAAACATTTCCGTCCCGTGCGGTTACGGTGATAAACTGCAAATTTTCGTTATCCGAAATATCATCTACAAGCTGGGCGTTGCCCTTTGGCGTCAATGTTCGGTTGTCCTCAATTACGGTTTCGGCGGGTGTTTCTGCCGGAGCGTTACTCTGTGCAAATGCCGTCATTCCCGATAAAGCGAAAACGGCGGTAAATACCGCCGACGCAAATTTAATTCTGTTCATTTTCATTGTCTGCGTCCTCCTTGTTTTCAAGCTCTGCCTTGTATTTTTCGGGCAGCTCAAACTCGCCCGTCGCATAGGCTTTGAGCAGCGCTGTCAAGGTCTTGTTGTCGATATTAACCGTCTTAACCAGCTTTACAATCTGCAAGTTTTCAGCCTCAACGCGCTTTGTTTCAAGCTCTCTGATTTTCTTTTGCAGCTCCGCAATTTTAGCTTTTGCCGCCGCAATATCTTTATCAATTTTTGTTACTGTTGCCATTGTATAAAATACCTCCGTTAAATTAAATTTTTTTAGTTTAGTCGCCCATAGGCGTAAAAGTGCTGCGTCCAATAATTTGAGTTGACGCTTGCATAAGAAATGGGATTGCCGCAATGAATCATCATACCGTTACCAACATAAATACCGACGTGCGATACCGGGCAGCCGCTGTTATATGTCCCCGTGAAGAAAATAATATCACCGGGCTTTGCGTCTGACGGTCTGACGGGAGTACATTGGTCGAAAATACCCTGCGCCGTTGTCCTGCCGAGAGGATATACGCCGGAGTTTTTGAATACCCAGCACACAAATCCCGAACAGTCAAACGAGGTCTGCGGACTGCTGCCGCCCCAAACATACGGATAGCCCAAATACTTCTCGGCTTCGGTTATCAGCTTTCGGAATGTTTCGTCCGTAAGAGCCTCGCCCGGAATTGTGTAGTCATTGTATGGGCTTTGCGTTATGTTTGAATAAATATCGTCCGCAAACAGATAATCACGGTTGCCTTTGCTGACAAGGTAAATATCGTAAAGCTCTCTTTGGTCTGCCGTGAGCGTAGTTGTCATACCCTCGTTCACAAGCGTAACATTGAGAATTTTATAGGTGTATTCGTTCCCGTCCTCGTCTGTCTGCTGCCGGCTTGTTTCGGTAATCTGCAAATGATATTGTGCGTTGAATAAGGTATCAAGAGCAGATTTAATGTCATTGAATTTGAAATCTTGATATACCGCCGTAAGATATGAAATAAGCTCATACGGGTTATGACCGATACCCGCCAAGTTATAATTATATTCATCATATCCCGAATACTCATTTTCGATATTATCAATTTTGCTCTGCAAATTCTGCTCCAAACCGTTGTAGTAGTTTTCTGCCGCATAAATATCCTCGTCCTCCGCAAAGTATGACGATACCATTATTGAATTAAATCCTGTTGTACCGATAACGGAACAAGAGGAAAGAGCCGTACCCAGCCAAGCAATCAAAAGCATGATTGCAAGAATAGCACCGAAAACGGCTTTGTGCCGCCATATAAAAGCCGCAAGCCTTGACGCTGCACGCTCGGCGTTCTGTGCCGCCTTTTTCGCCTGCTTTGCCGTCTGTTCGGCTCGCTTTGCCTTTTGGTATTTTTTCTTTATCTGCTGTTTTTGACGGAATTTCTTTAACGCTGTTTTTTTCAGCGACGGATTTTCCGCAAGCGTTTTTTCATACGCCGCCTTAATTTCCGCTTTTTCAGCCTTGACCTTTAAGCGTGCAGCTTTTTTGTACGGCACCGCTTTTCTCTGACCGTCAATGTATTTTGCCGTTCTGACGCTGTACCGTGCAAGGCTTTCCGCCTTTTGCTCCGTTTGGTGTGCCGCTTCAACGCCTGTGTTTTCGTTTTCAACCTCTGCAACCTTTGAATGAAGTTTGTTAAGCACTGTATGCTGCAAGGCTTCACGCCCTGTCTTGACAGGGGATCGGTGGTACAAATCCGATTGAGGCTTGACCTCTTTTTCAAACTGCAAGCGGTTTTTAGGCTTTTGCTTTTGCTCGTCATAAAGTCGCTTGCGTTTGATTTTCCTTTTATGCGGTAAATTTTGTTCAGCTTTTTCAGCTTTGGATTTTGCCTTTTCCGCCTTTTTCTCGAATTTCCGAGCACGCCTGTTTACCCTGTCAAAAGGAATGTCGCCGCTGTCGGATTTAGAGGCGTCAGTTTTTTCACAGGTCGTTTTAGTGTCTGATTCAGCATTTTCGGTTTTAGCTGATTTATCAAAAGACAGCTTTTGCCGCTTTTTAGAGTTAGGTTTTTTATCCGTTTCGGATTTTGTGTCTCTCACACTATCAAACGGAATATTACTGTCCCTTTCGGACTTGTTTTCCGAAAAATCCATATCCGTATTTTTTGAAAATTCCGTTTTGTTTTCCTGTGCCTTTTCGGAAATATCGTAGTCGTCGGATTTTTGCGCTTGCTCTGCAAAATTGTAATCAACGCTTTTCGTCTGTTTTTGCACACGGTACATTTTACTGCGGTATTTCTTTTTCTTTGCGGCAGAGGAATAGGACGGCTCGGCTTTCGGAATATCCGGCTGAATATCCTGTGATATATTTTCCGTTTCGGTCGGCTCAATATCCCTGTCGGGAATTTGAGCCGTGCTGTCTGCCGGAACAGGAACATTATTATCCGCTGTTTTAGAAACAGAAATATCAATCTTTGTTTCAACAGAAACATTTTCGGAATTAGCAGCCGTGTTTTCCGCTTGCCTTGCCCGATACATACGGTTTTTCTTTGACTGTGTAAGCGGCGGTTTTTGCTTTTCACCCTCTGTATGCCGTCCGAGCTGAATGTCGGGGCGTTTATCCTTTATATAGCTTTCGTCACGGTTTTTTGCCTTAAATTCTTTATCATTCCGCATATAGACACCGCCTTATCCGATTTCATTCTCGGTGCGTGTTTTCTGCGGCTCCTGCGGATTTTTCTTTTGGTCGGCTTTCAGCTCATTTAACTGTTTTCGGATTGACGGCTTTTTCTCTGCCGGCTTTTCCGCCGCTGATTTCTGCATTTCCTCCGTAACATAGCCCGGCAACAAATGACCGTGTACCATAAAGGATTTTTCCAAGTCTTTCGGTATAGGCGGCGATATTTCCGTGAACAAGTGCGAATACGCCTTAATTCTGCCTTGTATGTATTTCTCGGCTTCCACGCGTGTAGCACACACCCGTTCCTGACCTGCAACCTTGTATGAGTTTGTATAATCAGGTCTGTTTGTGTAAATATTCCACCTGACATCATATTTTACGGTATCGTTCCGCCAGCTTGAACGCTCATATATATCATAAGTCATTTTATATACCTTGTTGCTTATGGTAAACCTGTCGGCGCCGTCCTTTTCCCATTTGTTTGAGGTATGCGAAACCTCCGGCACATTTTTATAATCAAGCGCCTTTTCATATTTTCTCGTATTTGCCGCAAGCGCTTCCCAATCCTTTAAGGCGTCAATAGCTTTTTCGTATGCCGCCTGTTCCTGCGCGGTACTTTTTTCTTTCAATGCGGAAATATCGCCAACCGTTAATTTTAACAGGTCTGACAAATCGGACTCACTGCCGCTATACACGGTATGCTCGATTTTAGCCTTATAACCCGGTGTAAGCGTATCATTGTCATACACCGTATAATCGTTTCCTTTTCTCATATACTGACCTCCTTTGTGCGAGCTTTTAACTGTTTCTGTTCCGTCGGCTTATCTGCTTTCAGCTCATTAAGCTGCTTTCTGATTGATGCCTTTTTCTCTTTTTCTTTCTGCATAGAAACCGTTGTATATCCCGGCAGCAGTACGCCGTTCACACAAAAATGGGATTTATCAACGTCGGGAATAACGGGGGATATTTCCGTAAACAAGTAATCATAGGCTTTAATTTTGCCGTCGATATACTTTTGTGCGGATTCCTCGCTTGAAAATGTTTTTTCTCGGCGTTCAAGTATAACAGCACTTTGCCATTGTACGCTTTGAGTTTTAACACTTAATTCAATGTCCCATTTTATTGTTCCGTTCCGGCTCTGCCGCTTGTCAATTCTGTATTTCATAAGATAAACCATATTGCTGCGCACTTTGTAATCGTAATTATCAACAGTCCATTGATTGCTTGTATGTTCGATAGGCGGCGCAGTCAGATATTCAAGCGCCCGTTTATGTCTTTTGGTAACAAGCGCCGACTTTTCCCATTCCGCAACCGCCTGTAACACCTTTTCGTATGCCGCGTTTTCTTTGCCGATACTTTCATCACGCAAATTCTCAACCTCTTTTACGGATTTTGTTATTAAGTCCGAAATATCGCAATCACCTTTATAATAAACGCTGCGGTCAATTTTAAGACCGGCGCCGTGAAAGAGCCTATCGTCCGAATATCTTTCATATTCGCCGTAATCTGTTGTGCAATCGGTTGTTGTCATACCATATCCGCCTCCTTAATTTCTTTCAAATCTATACGGCAGTCAATTTCATAGCCGTACCTTGCGGCGAGCTCTTTTATTTCCGCAATCAGCTTTTTGCGTTCCTCACGCCGAACATTCTTTATCGCTTCAAATGCGGTTTTATCCAAGCAGCCGCTTGAATTTAATTTTTCATTATCCATTATCCGCCTCCTAAAAAGAGCGCAAAAAAAGAACATTGAATTTTCGTCAATGTTCCTTTTTCGGTGATTTAATTTTTTAATCTTCGTAATGACCTTTACAAGACGCAATAATTATATTTCCGTCGGACAGCTTATATACAATTCTGTTTTCATCATCTATCCGTCTGCTCCACCAACCGCTTAAATTTAATTTGAGCGGTTCCGGCTTGCCAAGTCCGGAAAAAGTATCACGCTGAATATCTTTAATTAAAGCATTTATCTTTTTTAATGTCTTTTTATCTTGCGTCTGCCAATAACAGTAGTCCTCCCACGCACTTTCTTCCCATAGTAACCTCATAGCTTAATCCTCTTCGATAAGCTCGTGTTCCACCAGCTTCGCCTTTCCTGTTTCAATATCAGAAATAACCTTGCTCAAATGTTTCATATTGCTTTCGGAATAAAACGGATCGGCTGATATTTCAAAAGGTATGCGTTTTTCTCTGCTGACCTTTGTTGCAAAAATGGTAAATGCGGTAGTCATTGACATACCCATTTCCTGACAGGTCTGTTCCATTGATTTTTTCAAGTCAGCGTCCATACGAAAATTAACCATAGCCTGTGCCATAAAATCCACTCCTTTCGCCTTGTGTATTTATTATAGCATTTTGTAAAGCAAAAGTCAATACTTTGCTTTACAAAATATATTATGCTGCAATAAATTTTTTTGATACATTTTATGAGTGAATTTTATTTTCCAAACACACAATTATTTATGCACGCTCCCGTTTCAATATCTGCAATACATTTGAGTATGGGGAAAACCTGCGGAGGGCAGACGGCATTTCCGAGCGTTTTTAATCTGTCGGCTCTGCCGGCTGTGTCCTCTGTTATACGGGGAATACCGTCAGGCTCCCGTTGCCACAGCCTGCGTCCGTCCAGCAGGCAGCGCCTGCACGCAATATTATCAAAGTTTTCCGTAAGCCACTTTTTAGAAGCGCAACGGTAAATATCGTCTACACCGCAGTCCAGCCAAGAGGAAAACCCATTAACCATTCCACCCAATCGGGATTGAGCGCTGCCGTTTCCGAGTGCGGATTTTCCAGCCGTATAATCTGTGCCGCCAAGTTTGCCTTGTCCTTGCTTTTGAGCATTACCTCCGGCTTGAAGGTTGACCTCATTCCGTCCGACGCTATCGGCGTTAAGTAAAACACCGCCGCCGACAGAGGAAGGCTCCATTTTGTGCCGTTCCTGTTCACCTTGCGGAATATCCCATTGTCCGAGAGGTACACGTTCATACTCATTGCTTCCTTTACAGTTCTGTCGTCGGAGGCAAGGGGTGTGGGAAACATCAGCGCCCACGATAAAAGTTCTTGTGCGCTCGTGCCACGCGCCGACGCCGCAAGCCGGATATACGAATGTTTGAACAGCGTAGCCCGCACGCTCCAAGTCAAATATCGTTTTGTCGAGCCCCATATTGATAAACCCGGCAACATTCTCCCCAAGCACCCAATGGGGCTTGATTTCGGAAATAACTCTGACCATTTCAGGCCAGAGATACCGAGCGTCGGCAAATCCTTTTTGCCGTCCTGCCGATGAGAACGGCTGGCACGGGAAGCCGCCGGATATGAGGGTAACTGTTTTTCGTCCTGTTTTTTCAAAAAATCCCTCCTTTGTCAAAGTAGTAATATCACGAAAGCGAGGCACGGTCGGCCACCGCTTTTCAAGTACGCTTGTCGGATAGTCCGCCCATTCGCACTGGCACACCGTTTCAAAGCCTGCCGCTTCCGCCGCCAAGTCAATTCCGCCTATGCCCGAAAACAGGCTTAAATGCGTTAAGTTATTCACTGCCTGCCACCTCTTGCGGAACAGTCGTCATTAACGAATACAATTTTGTATCTTTCGGGAAACGGTCTATAAAGGGAATTATGGTGTTGCCGTAGAATAAAAGTCCCTCGCCGGCTCCCGACTGCGTTACATAAGAAAGCTGCTGCGGTGATATGCCTAATTTTTTCGCAAGGATTTCTCTGTCGCCCTGCGCCTGATTCAGCATATAAATGTAGTCGCTGTTTTCAAATATGTTTTCGATTTCAGCGCTTGAAAGCAGGTCTTTCACATTCTGCGTTATCCCTGTCGGAATACCGCCCCATTTTCTGAAACGCTTCCAAATCTCAACCGAGTATGCCGCCGTCTGCTCATCTTTTAACAACAGGTGAAATTCATCACAGTAATAGCGTGTGGACTTATGCTCGTTCCGGTTTATCGTAACTCTGTTCCATATCTGGTCCTGAACAACCAACATTCCGAGTTTTTTAAGCTGCTTTCCAAGCTCCTTAATATCAAAACAAACGATACGGTTTGAAATATCCACATTCGTATGATGATTGAAAACATTAAGGCTGCCCTTGACATACAGCTCCAAAGCAGAGGCTATACGCCCGGCTTCCTGTTCCGGCTGTTTCTTTATTTCCTCGTACAAATCTTCGAGGATAGGCATATTCTGTGGAGTGGGATTTTCAAAATATTTCTGATAAATCCGTGTAACGCTCCTGTCAATGACCGTCTTTTCGATAGGCTCCAAGCCGTCACGTCCGCCGATTATCAATTCGCAGAACGAAAGCACAAAATCGGATTTTAACGCAAGCGGATTTTCCTCGTCCGAATAATTGATATTTATGTCAAGCGGATTTAGGTAGTCCTTTGATGTGGGCGACAGCTTTACAACCTGCCCTTTAAGTGCGTGTATCAGCGGATTGTATTCCGCTTCGGGATCACACACATAAATATCGTCATTCGTAACCAAAAACGCATTTGTCATTTCTCTTTTAGCCGAAAATGATTTACCGCTGCCCGGTGTTCCGAGTATAAGCCCGTTAGGATTTTTCAGCATTTTTCGGTCAACCATTATCATATTGTTTGAGAGAGCATTAAGACCGCAATATAACGCTTCGGGACTGTCCGAAAAAAGCTCCTGCGTAGTGAACGGTACAAAAATAGCGGTGCTTGAAGTTGTCAAAGCCCGCTGTATTCCGATATTGTTTATGCCGATAGGCACGCTTGCCATTAGTCCGTCCTCCTGCTGATAGTCCAATCTTCTTAAAGGACAGTTTCGCTGTTGTGCGATAGACTGTACCTCAAATATGGCGCTGTTTAATGCTTTTTTTGTTTTCGCCGTACTCATAATGAGTACGGTAACTAAAAACATTCTTTCGTTTCTGCCTTGCAAATCCTCTAATAATTTCTTTGCGTCAATTCCGAATGTATTTATATCCGACGGAATTATATCCATATCGTAACCGGCTCTGACGGCTTTTTTCTGTTCCTCGATTTTCATTTTATCAAGGTCGGTGATTTTGCGCTTTATCATTTTTATGGCTTCGCTCTGGTCGATACTTTTAATATGAATATTGACCGACAGCGCCGACTGTATTTCAAGAAAGTTTTTCAGCATTTCGTCCGTAAGCTCCGGCGCGAGTATGTGCAAAAATGAAACGGCGCCTATCGTGCCGCCCATTCTGAAACACCGTCCGTCCGAAAAATTGAACGAGGTCGGGGCGATAAAGTCCTTTGTGGTAAGCCCCGTTTTATATATCAAATTCCAAGAGAAATTTAATTTATTCTCGCCGCCGTTAAAGCACGAGTGCAAAAGCTCCAAGCGTTCCATACCGTTTAATGAAAACGCACGAACGCCCAAAATCTTAAAATTGTTGATTATATCCGTCTCTATTCTTTCAAGCCTTTGTTTTGCGTTTTGGATATTATCGGCTTCAATTCCGAATGTGATATATTTCTTTCTCACGATTCCGTTGTTGCCCCTTGCAAGCTGATTTTTCAGCATTTCGGTGTATTCTGCTCTTATCCCGTCAAAATCATCATTCTGCGGTTTTATTGCAATGGACTTTTCAAAATCGGATATATCCATTGTCTGATTAAGAAACGAAAGCTGCACCGATATGGATTTATCAAAGTAATTGAGGAAATCGCAGTAATTTTCAAAGATTATATTTTTGTCCTCGTTTCTTGCAAGCTGATAATTTATATCATAAAACTGTATTGTTTTCGTGAAATAATTGTCCTTGACAATGCAGATTCCGTCAGGCCGCATTTCCTTATATGAAATTGTGTCCTGTGCGCTCATTGCAATTTTACCCTGCATTTTTGCCTTTTTCACGGCGTCGGCTATCCGCTTTCGCTGTCTTGACGTCAGCGGCTTTTCTGCCGAAAGCGTGATTTTCTTTTTGTGTTCCGACAATTTTATCAACCTCCTGTTCCAATAAAATTTGTTTTTCTATTGCCGAATAAATGTTATTCGTTACATACGGCCGCACCTGCGGTTTTCTGTATTTTGTAGTTATATAGTTTTTCAAAATCATTTCAAGCGGCTGTCCGTTCTTTTCATACATTGCAAAAAAGAAAAACGGCAGCGCTGCCGCAAGCAAGAGCAGAACGGCTCCCGTTGTGCCGAGTATTCCTCTTGTCAGAAAATATATCGGTACGCCAACCGCAGCCGCAAGCGAAAAACATATAAGCTGCCTTTTTGTAAGGTTAAAGGCTACCTTTGTTTTGACCGTGTTTAAGTCTTTCGGTACGGGTACATAAGGCAAAATTTATCACTCCTTTACTCAATCCAAACATCATTTAATACTTCATTGCCCCAAACGTCCCAGCCGGGCGGCGCCTGTCTTGCAAACAGTTCCACTCTCGGCAGGTCGCCCATAAGCTCGATTATTTTATCTCTCGTTATATCCGGCTTTTTGCTGTGTTCCTCAACAGGCGAGATTATGAGCTGATGTACTTTTCTTGAAATCCGTTTCGGGCGTCCTTTTGTTGCAACGAGGCAAACCTCCGCGTTGTTTCTCGTCCACCAGCCCATACCCATAAACCAGCTATCTGATTTTTTGTTTTTCTTTACCCACACGAAAGCAACCGTGCTGTACTTAAAGCCCCAAGCCTTAATAACCTCAAAGGCTTCTTCTAATTTCGGAAATGTCGCCCACATAAACAGAACGCAGTCGTCGGCCGCAAATTTCGGTACGGGCAATTCGCAAATTTCCTCAACCGTCATTACGGGATAGTGATTCGCCGGATTGCCGCGTAAAAGTCCGCCCTTGTACTTTCACGGCGGATCTTAACCCGAAATATTTGTTATCCCGAAGTTGTTGTAAATTCCGGATA
>CAJKHT010000054.1 GCA_905199755.1 uncultured Eubacteriales bacterium
TCTTTAAGGTCATAACCGAGCTTTGTAAGACCATCGATTACCACATCATCATTTGAATACTGCGGAAAACCCAAGCCTGCTTTTGTAAGCTCGCTGCCCGATTCATAAACCTCAATGGGAGTATTTTTGCTTACACGCAGATTAATTTTGGGATCAATCAGAAGAAGCTCTCTGCTTGCCTTAAGGCAAAGCCTTGACAAGAGGTTAAAAACCTCTCTGCCGTCTTCGTCAACACCGCCCAAAACCATGCTCTGACCGTTATCGCCCTGCTGTACACCCGTATACAAATCGCTGTCCTTGTTGAATGATAAAAAGAAATCCTCCAGAAGCTCCAGTGCCGTTTCTTCGGTGTAAAGTCCTTTTTTCATATCGGCTTTCAGGTACGGGTACATGTATTTGTCAAATCTGCCCGTTGTGTTGTGATAATTCCCCTCAAGCCATAGTGAAAAATGTATTATTCTGAAAAATTGCAGTGCTTCGTAAAATGAACGTGCGCCGTATCTCGGTACCTGTTCAAGCACATGGGCAAGCTCCGTTTTGCCTTGTTTTTCGGCCTCGGCTCTGTATCTGTCCGAAAGACGTATAATTGCATCTATCGCACGCTTTCCGTATTCGTCCGCATTTTTTCTGAGTTCAAGCAGTCCGGCGGAAAGCGCCTGCTCGTAATCCGGTGAAAGGTTTGACATATATCCCAGCTCGTGTATATAGTGCTTGCTTTTTATCTCTGCCCATTCTTCCTCGGTAAAGCAGTCCGGGATTGTTTTTACCGTGCGCATGAAGCATATTTTTTCATTGGGGAGAAGCACGGGCAGCTCTCGCTCGGTTAAAAGCTCAAACCGCCTTGTCATGCGTTCGACGGGTGACAATCCGAGACGGTGATATTCTTCAGCCAAATTTTCCGTCATGTCATTTTGTCTGTATTTATGATGCTTTTTTGATACTATGTATTCCAATAATTCTTTATTCATATTCAATCCTCCGATAATATCATTAACGTTAATGATATTATCCCACAAAAAATGTTATTTGTCAATTCTTTTTTTACATTTTTTATTGACAAATGATTATTTGTACAGTATAATAAAAATAAATTAACGATAATGCAGATTGCGGGGGATTTTATGTATAATTTACACACATATATGCGTCTTTGCGACGGGAAAATTCAGGAGTATAATGTAAAAGCACGGACGGAGCGGATATATAATGTCAATGCGGTATTTATAAAAGGCTTTTCACAGAAAAATCTCGATTCGGAGTTCGGTGCGGGTATAGAATTCAGCATTGATGATGCCGAAAGCTTTATGGCGGATTACAGGCATTGCGAATTTTGGTGCAGACCGGAGTTTGCAAAAAAGGCATGTGATGTTCCCGATGAAACACAGGGACTTATATACAGAAAAAAAGACGGTACATTCGGAGTGATTCTTCCGGTAGTGTCCGAAAAATATAAATGCGTACTGAAAGGTACGGCTGAAAACAAGCTCTGCGCAAGACTGTTCAGCCTTTATGACGGACTGAATTACTGCGATGCGCTTGCGTTTGTATATGCGGAGGGAGAAAACCCGTATGAATTGCTTAAAAACTGTGCCGCGGCAGGCATGAAAATTTTAAATCACGGCTGCCGTGTAAGAGAGGAAAGACGTTATCCCGAGGTGTTTGAATATCTTGGCTGGTGCAGCTGGGACGCAATGGAAATACGGGTGAATGAAGATGACCTTGTAAGAAAATGCGATGAATTTAAGGAAAAGGATATTCCCGTAAAATGGGCAATCATTGATGATATGTGGGGTGAGGTGCATGACTTTTACGGTGCCGGTTACAAGGACAGGCCCGAAATGTTCAGACTTATGCATTCATCAAAGCTTTATTCGTTTAAAGCCGATCCGATACGTTTTCCGAACGGATTGAAGCACTGCATTGACAAAATGAACGGCTATGGAATTAAGGTCGGAATGTGGCATCCCACTACGGGCTATTGGATGGGAATTGATCCGGAGGGGGATATATACCGTGATTTAAAGGACTGTCTTATAAAAACCGCCGACGGCAGATATGTACATAGCTGCGAAAACGGCAAGGCATATAAGTACTACAGTGCATTTCATGACTATCTGCGTGAATGCGGTGCGGAATTTATAAAAATAGATAATCAGAGCATGTCAAGGCGGTTTTTCAGCGGTGTGATGCCGGTAGGTGAAGCGGCACGCGGATTTCACAATGCAATGGAGGCATCGGTGGGACAGCATTTTGACAACAGTATGATAAACTGTATGGGTATGGCAAATGAGGATATGTGGAACAGAACTGTAAGCCCCATATCAAGATGCAGCGATGATTTTCTCCCGGAGGACAGAGCATGGTTTACAAAGCATATTCTTCAATGCTCATATAATGACCTCATTCAGGGACAATTCTACTATTGCGACTGGGATATGTGGTGGACGGATGACGGGCAGGCATTAAAAAACAGCGTTCTGCGTGCGGTGAGCGGAGGCCCGGTATATGTGAGTGATAAGCTTGAAAGAAGCAGAAAAGATGTACTGATGCCGCTTATTCTCAACAGCGGAAGAATACTGCGCTGTGACAGACCTGCAATGCCGTCCGCCGATTGTCTGACGGAAAATCCCGTTGAATCGGGCAGAGCGTTCAAGCTTCAGAATATATGCGGAAAAAGCGGTGTTATTGCGGCATTTAATCTTGATAAGAATAATAATCAGGTATCGGGGAAAATATCTCCGTCCGATATTGACGGAATTGACGGTGATGAGTTTGCTGTTTATGAGCATTTTACAAGAGAATTGAAAATCGTGAAAAAAGATGAAGCATTTGAAATTGCATTGTCGGATAATGATGATTTCAGACTGTATATCATTGTGCCCATGCATGACGGATTTGCGGCAATCGGAAGAACCGATAAATTCATTTCTCCGAAAACCATAGCCTATGTTCACGGCGATGAGGTGATTTTGAAGGAGGACGGAGAATATGCGGTAGTTAAGGGCGGGGAACTGCATATATATTAAAAATATCCGCCGAAACAGAAAAAGTAATTGATTTTTACACTGCTCTTTGCTATAATATTAGTATATTACAGATTATGGAAGGGCGATAACAGATGAACAAAAAGGTTACCCTGGCACAAATTGCGGAGGTTACGGGATATTCGATAAACGCGGTTTCGCGTGCATTGAACGATAAGAGTGATATTTCCGATAAAGCAAAAGCAAAAATACGTGTCGCCGCAGATGAGCTTGGTTATGTTGCCAATGATTCGGCGCGTTCTCTGAGAAGCGGACGTACCAATACGGTTGCGGTTATTGTGTCTGATATTTTCAATCCGAAGTACTCACGGCTGGCGGGGGAAATAGAGCTTTGTATGGGTGCATTCGGATATTCGGTTATCATGCTTAACAGCAACAATATGGAGGAAAAGGAAAGCGCCGCGGTGACAACCGCTGTGGGCAAGGGTGTTGACGGTATAATAATTTGCCCTGTTGCGGAGGATACCGCAGGAATGAGAAAGCTTTTAAAGGTAAATATCCCCTTTGTTGTGGTGGAGCAATTTGTTCCGTATAAGGAGGCAGGCTATGTTATCCGTGACGATACGCGCGGCGGATATATTGCGGCAGAATACCTCATGAATCTCAGGCATACAAAAATACTTGCCGTTATGGGTGACGAATATAAATATGATACGCAGCAAAAGGTTGACGGTATAAATGCTGCGCTGCGCTCATACGGAATTTCTGGTAAAATAGAATATATCGCATGTGCGGGAAGAAAAAATGAACAGATTACAGCGGATTTGCGGCATATAATAGAAAATAACAGCTTTACGGCGCTTATATGCAGTGATGATGTTCTTGCACTCAATGCATCGTATCTGCTGATAAAGTCGGGGAAACGTATACCGGAGGATATTTCCGTTATCGGCTTCGGTGATTTTCAGACCAATGCGGTGTCATATCCTATGCTCGATACAATAACGGTACCTATGAAAAAGCTTTCGGTAGATGCTGCCGAAATATTGATTGCAAAAATAAAAAAGGAAGAGACCGAAGATAAGCGTATACTTCCGATGGAAATAAAAACAAGGGAGAGTACGGCAATCTGCCGTTTGTAACATATAAAAGGGACTGCAAATGCAATCCCTTTTATATGTTAGGCTTACAGATTTAGAACTTATATTCTTTTTCATCGCAGTTCTGATTGTTGTTTTTATTGTTCTGCTTTGAATTGGTTTTCTGATTCTGCTTTTGATTCTGCTTTTGATTCTGCTGTTGGTTCTGGTTCTGATTGTTGTCAGTGCGGTTATTGTTGTAGTTATCCATAGATATCTGCCTCCCTTCTGCGTATTTAGCATGTGCATATTTTGAAAAAATATACAAAAATCGTGAAATTTATATTGTGAGAATACCGTTTTCGTTCTCAAGCAGAAGCATGATTTTTTCTTCCCTGCCGTTATCGGCATTAACGTAGATAATAAAGTTTTTATTCATAAAAACTCCCTTAAATTCATAACATAAAACTTCTTTAAGACTGTCTTTCGGCACAATTGCAAGAGTTGTTGAGGAAACATCGAGATTTGTGGAAATTTTATCTCTTGCCTCCTGCACGGTAATTGTCGGCTGTGTGGCTTCACGCTGCTTGTGATTCATAAGATAGCCTTTTGTTTCAATTCCCACAATATCTCCGCTGTCAAGCGCAACGCGTACCTTTATAAGGTCGCTGTAGCAGACGATGCCGTCTTGCGAATATGCAAAATTTATGGTTGCAATGCCGTTGCCTTTCTGATAATAGCTTGATACCATGCTGTCGAAGCCGTGCGAGTTGAGATAAGAAAGTGCATTTTGCGTAGCGGAGGCAATATCAATGCGTTCCTCGCCGACTATTACATTATTAAGAAAATACAGAACATAGCCGCCGCGCTTTGTAACGCTTACGCATACGCGTCCGTTGTTGCCGTCGGTATAGAAATTATATGCATCTATAGCGGTATTTTCGGTTTCGCCGCTGAACGAAAATTCATTGTAATCCATGTTCAAAAATTCCGCGGCTTTCTTTTGCGCATCTTCACGGCTTATTTCCTGCTTGTCGTTAATCATCACCGACTGCTGGTTTTCAATGTGTTCCGAAAACGGACCGTCGTAAATCAGTGACGGATATTCCTTAAAGGATTTTTCTATATTTTCCAAATCGGTCAGAATATCGCCTCCGGCGGCTTCGGCAGAATTGATTTTATGTTGTGCCGACATGTCTGAAAATTTTATATCGCCGCTGTAGAGCTGGTTTTGTATGTCGGTGAGCGCTGTTTTCAGATTTGACGCATATTCGTTGAGTGAGGAAAGGTTATTGTATTCCTCCTGCGATATTTTGTCGCCGTTTATCATATTCTGTGAAAGGACATAAGTGTAATCGCCTGCCTGCGACAGAAATTTAGACGTATTTTCAAGCTGGATTTCCGATGACGGCAGCTGCCCCAGACATGATTTTGCTTCCGCGGACTGTCTGAAAATGTCGCTCGAAAGCGTTGCCAGCTCTGCCGGTGACGAGGCAAGCTGTGCTTTTGACAGAAGTGAGTCCATGTCGCTTATATAGCCTGTAAGCTCGTGAAAAGCCCTGTTGTACTGGTTTTCGCGGTCAATTTTGAGTGCGGTGTTGCGCTTGTAGAGCATGAGCGCCCATACAAGCACTATAACAAGCGCCGCTGCAAGTGCGGTATATATCCATACATGTATGTTTTTTTTGTTTTCCATTTTTAATACAGCCTTTCTGCCCACGGGGAGTCGAGATGCCGTATGCTTTATCGGTGGGCAGATAAGGCACGGCGTATTTTATTATTTGCAGAAGCGGTGTTTCCCGATTGTGATGATATGCTGTCTTGACCATATCCATGAGTTTGTTGCGGTATCGGGGTTAAAGTAGTATATCGCACCGCCGGACGGATCCCAGCCGTTTATTGCATCCTGACATGCTTTGTAGACTGTAGAACCTGTTGCTATGGGAACATTTATCTGACCGTCGGATACGGCAGTAAATGCTCCGGGCTGATAAATAACCCCGGAAATTGTATTCGGAAACGATGAGTGCTTAACACGGTTTAAAATAACCGCAGCGACTGCTACCTGTCCCTCGTACGGTTCACCTCTTGCTTCACCGTTTACGGCGCGTGCCAGAAGCTGTGTGTCGGAGCTTGTGTACGCGTATACGGGCATTGAATATCTGCCGGCTGCGGCAAATGCCACTATAAGCGTAAGTATAACAGATGTTAATTTTCGCATGATAAATCTCCTTTTCTGATTTTGGGTAAAAAGTATTTACGGGTATATTTTTTGTATTCGGTGCGAATTTATGTATAAAACGGAAAAATTACGGCGAAAATTTTTAACGAAGAAAGGAAGATGTCAAATGAATAAATTAATGATTTCGGTATTTGCGGCGCTGATGCTGACTTTTGCGGTAACGGCATATTCGGATTCGGTGCATGAAAATCTTGAAAATAATCTTATAAGGCTGCATATTATTGCAAACAGCGACAGCGGGGAGGATCAGAGTATAAAATATAAAATCAGAGACGAAATCCTTAAAACAGAGGGTGAAAGACTTGTCGCAGAGGATAAAAACGAGTGCGGTATAAATATTTATGAGCGTCTGCCGTACATAAAAGCAACAGCCGAGCGTGTGCTTTCGGAAAACGGATTTGATTACGGTGCAAAGGCGGTATACGGAAAATTTGAGTTCCCGAAAAAACAGTATAAAAATATAATATTGCCCTGCGGCGAATATTACGGAGTGCGTGTTGTTCTGGGAAACGGACAGGGAAAAAACTGGTGGTGTGTTATGTATCCGCCGCTGTGCATGATGAATGACACAGAGGCGGTTATGAGTGAACGTTCAAAAAAACTGCTGAAAGAAAATCTTAATGACGAGGCATATGAAATCATAACCGAGGGGGACGGAAAAATCAAGGTCAAATTCAGAATGGTCGAAGCTGTACAGTATTTAAGAAACAAATTCAGAGGATAGCTTTTTTTATTCAGTGTTTGCCCTCTTTGACCGTTAAGAGAAAATCACATAAATCATCACCGCATCCGAGTGTTTTTGTTCTGTGCCGGTAAAGCTTTGGGTGCAGCCCGTCATAAGAAATATCATCGCTGTCACAGAAACAGCGGCACAGCTCCGGGCAGCCGTAATGTATACATGTATCGTGATACGGGCATTTTATCATGTCAATCTGCACCGTGGTAATGTCTGCAATGCTTTATCCTTTGGCATGACTGTCTGCAGTATTTCATAAATTGCAATCCCCGGCAGAATCTGACTCTCCGGATGCCGCAGCTTTTCTTTTGTATTGTCAGGTTCATTATATGCGTTCTTCTTTCCGTAAAATTTTTGTTTCGGATTAGGGAGGACTAACCTTAATGTCTTTAAAAAGCCGCCGTCGGGCAGCTTTGTTTTTTTATAGAATTTGCAGTGGTATTTGTTCAATTTGTGTGGTATAATTATAAATATCGGAAAATTAAGCTTGTAAGGAGTGCAAAATGTACTTTGAATATGATGATGAAGCACTTGGGTATTTAAAAAGCAAAGATAAAACATTAGGTGAAATCATAGACAAAATCGGGCATATAAACCGTGAGGTTGATACCGATTTGTTTTCGGCTGTTGTTCATCACATTATCGGACAGCAGATTTCAACAAAAGCACAGGCGACAATATGGCAGAGAATTAATGAAAGCATTGGCGTACTGAATGCGGACAGCATTATTGATGCGGGAACGGAAAAACTGCAATCCTTCGGTATGACGTTCCGTAAGGCGGAATATATAACCGATTTTGCGGTAAAAATCAAAAACGGCGAATTTGATTTGGACGGCATTTGGCATAAATCCGACAAGGATGCAACAGAGGAGCTTGTTTCGCTTAAAGGTATCGGCGTATGGACTGCCGAAATGATTTTGCTGTTTTGTATGCAGCGTCAAAATGTTTTCAGCTTTGATGATCTGGCAATACAGCGGGGACTTCGTATGGTATATCATCATCGGAAAATTGACAGAAAGCTGTTTGAAAAATACCGCAGACGGTTCAGCCCGTATTGCAGTGTGGCAAGTCTTTATTTGTGGGCTGTTGCAGGCGGTGAAATAGAGGGCATGAAGGATTATGCGCCTAAAAAGAAGAGAGGCAAAAGCTTAAAATGATTTATACATACAAAAAGAGCAATCATAACTGGCTGTTCTTTTTGTGTAATATGCCTGTCTTTTTAATCATATAATATAAACAGACTATTATTATTTGAAAGGACGATATGGCATGGGATACGATTATGATAACCTTTGCAGAGATGTAAACATGATTACGGAAAATTACGGAGAGGTGGAAAAAAGTATAATAGGCAAAAGCGTTATGGGGCGAGATATTATATGTCTGAAAGCCGGAGGCGGAAAGAAAAGCATTGTGCTGTTGGGGGCATATCACGGCTTGGAGTATCTGACTTCTGCCTTTTTGATAAAATTCATTCTTGATTATACTGCAAATGCGGCGGTGGGCGGAAAATATTTCGGATATTCTGCCGCGGAGCTTTTTAAAAATGTGACATTATATGTAATTCCTATGGTAAATCCCGACGGCGTGGATATAGCCGTGAACGGACTTGACATAACCAATCCGTTTCATCGGAAGCTTATAAGCATGGCAGGGATACATAGTTTTAACAGTGTGTGGCAGGCAAATGCCAACGGTGTGGATTTGAATCATAACCATAATGCCGACTGGAGCATGGTCATGGAAAGACCGTCTCCGTCGAAATTCGGAGGGGAGTATGCACAAAGTGAGCCGGAGGTAAAGGCTGTGGTTGATTTTGTAAGGGAAAATGACTGCGATATGCTGCTGTCCTTCCATTCTCAGGGACGGGAAATATATTATGATTTCGGCGGCTTTGCCCCGGAGGGAGCAGAAGAAAAGGCAAAGCAGCTTGCCGGTGTCAGCGGATATGCGGCGGCAATCCCGAAAGGAACGGCGGCATTCGGAGGCTGCAAGGACTGGTTTATATCCGAATTCGGACGCATGGGCTTTACGGTGGAAATGGGCAGCGGAAAAAATCCGCTGCCTATGGAACAGCTTGATGAAATTTATGAGGAAAATGCAAAGCTGGTGCTTTGTGCAATGTCGGATTGAAAAAATTAACATTTTATTCAGAAATCATTAAGAGTTACGTAACTTTTCGGTTGTATAATTAAAATGACGATATAAAACCGAGAGGGGAAAAATAACTTGAATAATGAACTGAGAGAAATATATAAAGAATCATTTGTGCTGTTTGAGGGTGCGGTGTCGGAAATTGCATCAAGACTGGATACAATGCGCCGTTACAGAAAGGCAAACGATTTGCGCGATCCGGTGGAGCATTATACATCAAGAATAAAATCACTGGAGAGTATAGAAGAAAAGCTCAGCCGTAAAAATTTATCGGAATCGGCGGAGGGCTTCGGGAAAATACATGATATAGCAGGTGTGCGCGTTGTGTGTACATATATTGACGATGTATATGCGATTGCAGATATGCTTGCAACGCAAAAGGATATAGAGGTCATTGAGGTAAAGGATTACATAAAAAATCCGAAACCGAACGGCTATCGGAGCTATCACATGATTGTAAGAGTTTCGGTTTATACCGGAGAAAAGACCGAAAGAATATATACGGAAATACAGATAAGAACGATTGCGATGGATTTTTGGGCGAGTCTCGAGCATCAGCTCAAATATAAGCATGACGTCAAGAAACAGGATATAATAATAAGTGAATTGCGCCGCTGTGCGGAGGAAATTGCATCAACGGAAATGAATTTCCAGGTAATTCGCGATATGATAAACGAAGAAAAGGGGACGGAAAATGAAATTACTGCTGGCTGAGGACGAAACAGAATTAAGCCGTGCACTGGAGACTATTCTGGTGCATAACGGATATACGGTGGAATGCGTTTACAATGGTGCCGATGCCGTAAAGGCAGCCGAAAATGAGGATTTTGACCTTTATATACTTGATATAATGATGCCTGTTATGGACGGAATAGAGGTTTTGAAGCATTTTCGTGAAAACGGAATAACATCGCCGATAATGATGCTCACCGCAAAAGCACAGGTAGATGACAGAATAGCAGGTCTTGATGCAGGCGCAAATGACTATCTGACAAAGCCGTTTGCAATGGGTGAGCTTTTGGCGAGAGTGCGCGCGCTGACGCGGAAAAGCGCAGAGGACACGGTTCTCACAATGGGAGATTTGAGCCTTAACCGTGAAACTTATGAGCTTGCGGGAAAAACAACAACTTTTCGTCTTGCAAATAAAGAATTTGAAATGCTTGAAATGCTTATGACAAGCGGAAAAAAGCCTGTCAGTACGGAACGTTTTATACGCAAGCTGTGGGAAAATGATGCGGAGGCCGAAATGGTTGAGCTGTATTCTTCGTATCTGAAAAAGAAGCTTGAAGCTGCAGGAACGGGAGCGGTTATAACAAAAACGGACGAGGGATATTTGCTTACGGCTTGATACGGGAGGAAACATATGATAAATTATTTGCGTAAAAGGCTTATATTTTTTACCATGATAGCTCTCACCTCTGTTATGACTGTTATTTTCGGAGCGATTAATATTGTTAATATAGCTCGTCTGTATGACCGTGCGGATACGCTGATAAGTATAATTGCGCATAACGGAGGAGTGGTACCGGGATTTGCAGGTGAACGAAATGCCGATTATCCGCAGTTTAATGAGGAAACCGAATTTGAAACAAGATATTTTACCGTAAGCCTGGATGTAAACAATAATCCGACGGAAATAAACACGGGACATATTGCATCTGTAAGTGAAGTTGATGCGGCGGCATACGCGCATGATATTGCCGTGCATGGTAAAAAACGGGGATTTAAGGGGATTTATCGGTACGGTGTAAGCAATACAGCAGGCGGAAAGCAAGTGGTGTTTTTGAATTTTCGCGCACAGCAGCAGCAGATTATTTCGCTCATGATGATTACGGGAAGTGTCGGACTGATAAGTCTGGCTGTGATAATGCTGATACTTTTGGGAGTGTCAAAGCGTGTGATATATCCCATGGCGGAAAATTTCAGAAAGCAGAAGCAGTTTATTACCGATGCGGGGCATGAGCTGAAAACACCGCTCGCAATTATAAGCGCAAACACCGAGGTGCTTGAGATGCTTAACGGGAGCAGTGAGTGGACACAAAGCATAAAAAATCAAACCGAACGTCTGGACAAGCTTGTAAAAAATCTTTTGCAGATGGCAAAAATGGAGGAAAGCGGCGAAAAAATTATATTTTGCAGATTTAATATGAGCGAGGCGGTAAAGGAAGCGGTAATGCCGTTCGGAACAATGGCGAAACAAAAAAACAAAACGTTTGCAACCGCCATACAACCCGAGCTGATGCTTAACGGTGATGAGAACGGTATAAAAACACTTGTTTCGGTTCTGACGGATAATGCGATTAAATATGCCGATGACGGCGGAAAGGTAAATGTTTCGCTGGAAAAGCAGGGCAAAAATATAGTTCTGAAAGTCACAAATACATCATCGGGTTCGGAAAATGAGAATCTCGGCAGACTGTTTGACAGATTTTACCGTGCGGATTCTTCGCGGTCACGCGAAACGGGCGGTTACGGTATAGGACTTTCGATAGCGAAAACAATTACGGAAAGAAACAAGGGAAAGATAAGTGCGGAGCGGATTAATGGGGAAATATGCTTCTGCGCCGTTTTCCCGGATACAAATTAACTTGCAAACGGGTGAAAAATATGGTATGATAAGGTAAAGAAGAAAAGAAAGGACAAATTTACCTATGAAAATTGAAACAAAATGCATACAGAGCGGATATAAGCCCAAAAACGGCGAAGCGCGTGTTCTGCCGATATATCAGAGTACTACATATAAATATGATACTGCGGAATACATGGGCAGCCTTTTTGATTTGGAAAAGGAAGGCTATTTTTATACAAGACTTGCAAATCCCACAGCCGGAGCGGTTGAGGAAAAAATTGCGGAGCTGGAGGGCGGAAGCGGAGCAATGATGACAGCTTCGGGACAGGCAGCAACTCTTTCCGCCGTTATGACAATTGCCGGTGCAGGAGACCATGTGGTATGCTCGGCTGCGGTATACGGCGGTACATTTAATCTGCTCGGAGTTACGTTAAAACGTTTCGGAGTCGATACAACCTTTGTAAATCCGGATGATGATTATGATACCCTTTTAAAGGCAATAAAGCCGAATACAAAAGCGGTAATCGGAGAAACTATATCAAATCCCGCACTGACGGTACTTGATATTGAAAAATTTGCAAAGCTTGCGCATGATAACGGTGTGCCTTTGATTGTGGATAATACATTTGCAACGCCTATACTGTGCCGTCCGTTTGAATACGGTGCGGATATTGTTATACATTCCACCTCAAAATATATGGACGGACATGCATGTGCATTGGGCGGAGTTGTTGTTGACGGCGGAAAATTCGATTGGGCTGCAAGCGGAAAATTCCCGGGACTTACAACACCCGATGAATCGTATCACGGAGTGGTGTATACCGAAAACTTCGGAAGCAAAGCATTTATAACGAAAGCAAGGGCGCAGCTTATGCGTGATTTGGGACCTGCTCCCGCGCCCATGAACGCATTTTTGTTAAATCTCGGACTGGAGACGCTGCATCTCAGAATGCCGTATCATAGCGCCAATGCACTGAAGATTGCGGAATTTCTTGAAAATGATGACAGAGTATCGTGGGTTAATTATCCGGGACTGAAATCCAATAAATATAAGAAGCTTGTGGATAAATATCTTCCGGGCGGTGCTTCTGGTGTTGTTTCGTTCGGAGTAAAGGGCGGCAGAGAAGCGGCGGTAAAATTCCTGAATGAATTAAAGCTTGCCGCAATAGTAACGCATGTGGCGGACGCAAGAACATGCGCACTTCACCCTGCAAGCACCACACATCGCCAGATGACCGACGAACAGCTTATCGAATGCGGAGTAAGCCCCGATTTGGTAAGACTGAGCGTGGGAATTGAAAATGCCGATGATATAATTGAGGATTTGAACAACGCACTTGAAAAGGCACAAAAGTAAAGGAGTAAGCTATGGAATTAACGGTAGGCTGTCATTTGTCGGCTGCAAAGGGTTATCTCAATATGGGTGAGACAGCGAAAAGCATAAATGCAAATACATTTCAGTTTTTTACAAGAAATCCGAGAGGCGGAAAAGCGAAAGCTGTTGATGAAAATGATGTAAAAGCTTTTTTGCAGTTCATGCAGGATAACGGATTTAAAAAAATCCTTGCACATGCTCCTTATACGCTAAATGCATGCTCTGCGGATGAAAAGGTGCGTGAATTTGCACACATCACCATGGAGGACGATTTAAAGCGTATGGAATACACACCAGGGCAGATGTATAATTTTCATCCGGGCAGTCATGTAGGGCAGGGAATTGAAACGGGAATTGAGCTTATATCAAAACAGCTTAATGCGGTGCTTGCTCCCGATATGACAACATGCGTGCTGCTGGAAACAATGGCAGGCAAGGGCAGCGAAGTCGGTTCGAGGTTTGAGGAGCTGCGTGAAATAATTGACCGGGTGGAACTGAAAGAAAAAATGGGAGTGTGCCTGGACACATGCCATGTGTACGATGCCGGTTATGACATAGTCAATAATCTCGACGGCGTTCTTGAAGAATTTGACCGTGTGATAGGACTTGAAAGACTTAAAGCAATACACCTCAATGACAGTAAAAATCCGTTTGCAAGCCATAAGGACAGGCATGAAAAAATAGGAGAGGGAAGCATAGGTACAGCTGCAATGGAACGGATAATAAATCATCCGCAGCTGCGTGAGCTGCCGTTTTATCTTGAAACACCGAACGAGCTTGACGGATATGCGCGGGAAATAGATATTCTGCGCAGTATGTATCGGTAACGATTGGCTTAAATAAAGCATATTATGCCATAGGGGTGATAATATGCTTTATGACAGAGAAGCGGCAGTTGAATATGCAAATAAATGGGCATACGGGAGAAATCCGAGGTTTTATGATTTTTCGCAGCTTGGCGGTGACTGTACAAACTTTGCCTCGCAGTGCATATATGCAGGGAGCGGTATAATGAATTATACACCTGTTTACGGCTGGTATTATATAAATCTGCAAAACCGTGCGCCGGCATGGACGGGAGTAAATGAGCTGTTCAGGTTTCTGACAACAAACAGAGGGGCAGGACCATATGGGAAGCTTGTCGGACTGGAGGATATAGAAAACGGAGATATAATTCAGCTGAATTTCGGAACGGATGATAAGTTTGATCATTCGCCGGTCGTTACGGATGCCGGGAAACGTACTCCCGAAACCATCATGGTTGCCGCTCATTCGATAGATTCGAGGTGCCGTCCACTTTCCTCATATAATTATCGGGCAATCAGACCGATTCATATAATTGGGGTTAATAAAGAATAATAAAACGAAAAACCTGTGCAGTATGCCGTTTTTGCGGAATATTACACAGGTTTTGTTTCGTAAAAAAAATCGGAACGGAGCAATGTCCGTTCCGATATGGAGGAAAGGATGGGATTTGAACCCACGGATGCTTTCACATCACAGCATTTCCAATGCTGCGCCTTCAGCCGCTCGGCCACCTCTCCGTTTTCACACAACTAATATTATACATTCAAATGTCATTATTGTCAAGTAAAATTTAAAAAAATATCATTTAATTCATTGAATTTCCGGCAGCAGCAAAGGATATAATAAGAATTTGCATTTCGCGGATTCTTGTTTTCGCGCGGAAGTATTTGTAAAAAAACACTTTACATATTCGCATTATACTGATATAATAAAAGTATTGAGTACTGAATCGGGGCAATTCAAAGGAGAATATTTATGAGTATTTTTAATGTGCTGAGTCTGTTTGGCGGTCTTGCAATGTTTTTATACGGCATGAGCATCATGGGGAACGGCTTGGAAAAATTCGGCGGCGGAAGATTTGAAAGCATACTTGCCAAACTGACATCGAATCCGATAAAAGGCGTTATTTTGGGAATCGGTGTTACGGCGGTTATTCAGTCATCTTCAGCAACAACTGTTATGGTTGTCGGCTTTGTAAATTCGGGTATTATGAAGCTCGGACAGGCGATAGGCGTAATAATGGGTGCCAATATCGGTACAACAATAACATCGTGGATTTTGAGTCTGTCGGGAATAGAGGGCGACAGCTTTATTGTACAATTGCTTAAACCTACAAGCTTTACACCGATACTTGCGGTGATAGGAATTATTCTTGTTATGTCCTCAAAAAAGGACAGATATAAAATACTCGGCGATATATTTCTCGGCTTTTCGATTTTGATGTTCGGAATGAATTTGATGTCAGATTCGGTTAAACCTCTTTCGGAGGTTCCGGAATTCACACAGATTTTGACAATGTTTAAAAACCCGGTGCTCGGAGTGCTTGCGGGTGCGGTACTTACGGCGGTTATTCAGTCATCATCGGCATCTGTCGGAATTTTGCAGGCGCTGTCGGTGACGGGAGCTGTTTCGTTCGGAGCGGCAATTCCCATAATCATGGGACAAAATATAGGCACATGTGCCACGGCGCTGCTCTCATGTATAGGCGCAAGTAAAAACGCAAAGCGTGCCGCTGTGGTTCACTTATATTTTAATATTATCGGAACTGTTCTGTTTTTGGTTTTGTTCTATATAACAAATGCAATTGTGCATTTCGGTTTTATTGATGATGCCGTAAACGGTTTTAGTATTGCGGTGGTTCATACGGTATTTAATGTTTTGGCAACGGCTGTTTTGCTGCCGTTCAATAAAGTGCTTGAAAAGCTGGCAAAGGCTACAATAAAAGAGGGAAGCAGTACGGATGCGTTCGGTCTGCTGGACGAGAGATTTCTTGTTACTCCGTCATTTGCTATAACGCAGTGCATGACTCTTGCGGTAAACATGGCATATATAGTAAAGGAAACCTTTGACCTTGCGGTATCAACAATAGAAAATTACTCCGAGCATACAGATGCAAGGGTTATTGAAAATGAACAGATAACCGATGATTATGAGGATGCATTGGAAAATTATATTGTGCGTTTGTCGGCAAAGCAGCTTGATACGGCGGATTCTCAAAAGGCTTCAATGCTGCTTCATGCGGTTGAGGACTTTGAGCAGATGGCGGATTATGCGGTAAATATTTTGTTTGTGGCAAGAGATAAGCAGAAAAAGAAATTTCCTTTTACGGATAAAGCAATAGAGGAACTGAATATTATGAAAAGTGCGGTGGAAGACACGTTAAATATGTGTATCCGTGCATTTTCCGATAATAATGTTGATTTGGCAGAGCAGGTCGAGCCGTTGGCGGAGGTTATCAGCTCACTCAGAAACGCATTGAAAAAGCGTCACGTAAAGCGTATGCAGAGCGGTGCATGCTCTGTAAAATCGGGGTTTGCATTTACCGATTGTATAAATGCTTTGGATAAGATAGCGGATCATTGTCAGGGAGTGGCAGCATCGGTAATTCAGATGAATAACCCGGAATATGAGCTGCACGGTCCGGCACATGAAAAGAGAAAGTCAGAAGAAGAATATAAAGAGCTTTATTCCGAATATAATCAGCAGTATGTTCTGTCGGTTTCGAAATCGGAACTTTAATACACAAAAAGAGCCCCTGTGTAAACAGAGACTCTTTTTTATGTGTGGGGAACGCCCACTTAAAACCAATTCACTTACTGGAAGTCACCTATTAATACTCTGGTGTTTTCAACGCCGTAGTAATTCAGCCATTCTGCTCCGGCAAGGCTTACCACAGTGTACGGAACGGGAGAAATTATATCCGCAAAGCTGCCTGCGAGTGCGACATATGCCGTAGTATCCGCAATAAGCTTGCTTTCGCCGGTTGTGCTGTCTTTTGCCTCAACGGGATTTGCACCTCCGAGTACTATTGTTGCACCTTTTATATCCGCATTTGAAATGATACAGCCGTCTTTATCTACACCGTAACTGAGTATAAGGTTTTTGGAACTCTTAAATCCGTCTATGGCAACACCGCCGACACGGACAACGGTAAGACCGTCGGGAAGCTCTGTGTAGCTTCCGGGCTTGTCTATGTATGTCGTGACAAGCTTATCCATAATAAGTGCAAACTCGCCTCTCGTCATGGAAGCTGTCGGCTTAAGCATTCCGTCTATGCCTGTCCAGCCGCCGTTTGCCACTACGCTTTGAACATCAAGCTTTGCCCAGCCGGCAACCTCGTCCTTGTCTGTAAATGTATTAAGCGCGGAATCATCAACATTATGCAGTGTTGTTTTTGAACCGTCCTTTAAAGTGACTGTGTTCGGCTCGAGATAAAACACTCTTGAAAGCACAGTATATGCTTCCTGGAAAGTGATTTTATTTTCGGGGTTGAAGTTACCGTTTTCATCGCCCTTGAATGCGGACATTGCAACCGCCTTTTTTACACTGTCGCGGTACCATGCATCCTCCGCAACATCGGGAAAGCTGATTTCGGCTTCATTTACGGCTCCGAAAGCGCGGGTAATGATTGCCGCCATCTGTGCACGTGTTATAAAGGCATCGGGAGCAATTGTATGCTCATCAAGACCTGTTATAAGTCCGTTGTCAACAGCATGCTGAAGCGCGGTTCCCATTTCGCCCGACGGCATGTCGGTAAATTCGGCAAAGACTGCCGTCTGTGCTGCGATAACTGCGGTTATGGCAGCGGCAGAAGTTATTTTTTTTAATAAATTCATAGTGTTTCTTCCTTTCAAATAATAATTCTTACAGAATATTATATAAAAAAT